>NZ_CP070228.1:1800000-1988065 GCF_016904675.1 Arcanobacterium phocisimile
GAATGCAATGAATCACACCCGTGACCCCACGGGAAATTCACCTACGACTGACTAAATAGCGATAGATTAAAAGCATGAAACTAGAACCAACGTCGCTCCCCAGCAACGATGCGCTCCCTTTTCCGACTCAGATCGACCCTTCTAACGACGTGCCGGAAAAAGCAAGCCTGTTTAACAAGGCCATCATTTACTGGGGTTTATGGGACTGGGGATCAGCCGCGTTCAACGCAATTGTCACCACGTTCATCTTCGCAGTTTATATTTCCAACCCGGATTTTTTCGGAGACCAAGCTAATGCAAACCTCGGATGGGCTTTGGGGATTGCTGGGATAGTCATCGCACTGATCGCCCCCGCGCTCGGCCAAGCGGTTGACCGATCTGGCAAACGCGCCACCGTCCTCGCAATCACAACGCTTGGAACAGCAAGCATCATCGGGTTACTGTTCTTCGTTCGCCCCGAACAGCAATACCTCACCCTTGGCCTCGCGCTCGTGGCAACCGGAAACATCTTGTTCGAGACCGGTTCAGTCGTCTACAACTCCCTGCTCGCCGATCTCACCGAACGCGAAAACTACGGCCGAATCTCCGGATTCGGCTGGGGATTAGGATACCTCGGCGGTATCGTTTTGCTACTGATCTTATTCTTCGGTTTCATCAATCCCGACGTCGGACTCTTCGGCGTCACCAGCCAAGATGGTCTCAACGTTCGCGTTTCCATGCTTCTTGCTGGATTATGGTTTGCCGGATTCTCTCTTCCATTACTACTGACGTTGAAGAACAAACCAAAAGCTGAAGACTCTGCAGTGGAAGGATTCTTCGAAGCCTACCGCGAACTATTCCGCTCGATTGCTGACCTCTGGCGTAACGACCGCATCGTCTTGTGGTTCTTAGTCTCATCGGCTATCTACCGCGATGGTCTAGCTGGCGTGTTCTCTTTTGGCGCTATCATTGCCGGCGTCGCCTTCGGCTTTTCGACGTCAGAAGTTATTCTATTTGGAATTTCCGCTAACGTCGTAGCCGGCATTTTCACCATCGGATTTGGTTGGCTTGAAGATCGAATTGGCGCCGCAAAAGTCATCATTTTCTCGGTTGGCTCTATGGTGCTATTAGGCACCGGCGTTTTCCTATTCCATGACGGAATATTTGGCATTTCTGGCCACGACATCTACTGGATTTTCGGATTAGCACTGACGGTTTTCGTTGGCCCAACACAGTCCGCCTCACGCACCTATTTGACTCGTTTGGCACCAGAAGGTGAGGAGGCAGAAATCTTCGGGCTATATGCCACCACCGGACGTGCAGCTTCACCGATTGCACCACTGCTCTATGCGAGTGCGATTTCGGCTGGAGCCTGGTACCTCGACATCGCCCGTCAAGATGCCGCTTACTTCGGCATTTTGGGAATTAGCGCTGTGTTGATTGTTGGTTTGATTTCCTTCATCCCAGTCGCACGTCACGCTAAGCGTCGCCAGCGCGGCCTAGACTCATAATCTAGAACAGTGTGCTGCTTCAATCGCAGCCATTGACACGAAAGGGTGCTGGCAACTGCTCAACACCCTTTCATTTATCGTTTTAATGTGTCGTTTTTTAGTCGCGCACAACCAACGCAGTAGCAATCGCGGCCAGTCCCTCTTTACGCCCGACAAATCCGAGATGGTCTGAGGTCGACGCCGATACCGAAACTGGCGCACCAACGACGACGGTCATCGCTTCCTCAGCATCTACTTTACGTGGTGCGAATCGCGGTTTTTGGCCTAAAAGTTGGACACTGACGTTCATAATTGTCCATCCAGCTTCACCGACAAGCCGCACCGCTTCGGCCAAGAGAGATTTTCCAGATGCACCTGCCCATTGTGGTTGGTCGACACCAAAAACAGTGCCTAATTCTCCAATTCCACTGGCGATCAGGAGCGCATCAGCGCCAGCGTGAGCAACGACGTCAGCATCAGAATGCCCTTCGAGTCCTTGTTCACCTGGCCATTCCAAGCAAGCTAGGAAAAGTTTACGTTCTGGATCGGAGGAGAAGGCATGAATATCAACTGCCGTGCCTACTCGCATATCGCTAACCATCAGTTAGTCCTTTCCGACGTCGTTCGCTGAGCATATAGTTGTTGGGCAACAACAAGATCAAACGGTGTGGTAATTTTCAACGCTTCTGGTTCGCCGTCGACGACAACGACGTCGATCCCCATTAGTTCAACGAGCGCAGCATCGTCGGGAGCGGCGCTGGCTTCCGATGCGCTGAGTTGGGCGCCGAATTCATGTGCTTGCCGTAATGTTTCAGTGAGGAAGCCTTGCGGGGTTTGAACCGCCCGCAATTCGTTTCGTTGCAAAGTTTCGCTGACGGTACTGCGGGCTGAAACACGTTTGATCGTATCGACAACCGGGAGGGCAGGTATCGCACTGCGCGAGCCGCTTTCGATAGCTTGCTGCACTCGTTGAATCATAGCCACTGGGGTGAGACATCGTGCTGCATCGTGCACTAACACGGCTGGTGTTTGAACATGTGCTAGTCCGAGTGCTACAGATTCTTGTCGAGTTGCACCACCTGGAACGAGTGTGACACGTAAGCCGGCGTCCTCAAAAACTTGCTGAAATTGAGCGATATGGCCAGCTGGTGCGGTGACGATACAATCCGAAACTCCGGCATCCTGCATGCTTGTTACAGCATGCACAATAAGCGCTCTTCCACCAAGCTCAACGAGAGCTTTCGGTTGTTGAGCTCCTAGGCGCGAGCCGGAACCGGCCGCGGCAATAACTGCACTCCACTTCATTTCCCACTCTTATCTATGCAAGTGGGCCGCACCTATCGGTACGACCCACCATCACAAAACTATTTACTCAGCTGACTCAGCGGACTGTGGTGACTCTGCGCTATCTGAGGTATCTGGAGAGAGTACGAACTCACCCAAGATCTCATTAAGTAGCGAAGCTGCTTCATCATCGCTGATGCCGCGGCCAAGTGCTACTTCAGATCCAAGAATGGCATGTGCTTGCGCAAGCATACGCTTTTCACCGGCAGATAGGCCACGATCACTGTTTCGTCGAGTCAAATCTCGAACAACTTCAGCAACCTTCTTGACGTCCCCTGATGTTAGCTTCTCGCCGTTCGCTTTATAACGACGAGACCAATTAGCTGGTTCTTCAACATTTTCTTCACGCAACACAGCAAAAACTTGCTCGAGCTGCTCATCATTAGAGACATCGCGGAGGCCTACTTGTTCAATAGAATCTGCTGGAACCTGAATGACCATATCACCTTGAATAATACGTAAGGTAAGATATAGGCGTTTTTCGCCACGCATCATCTTTTCTGAAATGTCTTCAATGTACGCAGCCCCGTGATGTGGGTAAACGACCGTCTCTCCGACTTTGAAGCTCATATGGTGTCTCTCTATCTCCGCGAACAATGAATAACCATATTCTACCAAACATAGGCACGCTCCCGTCAGGCCCTACGCTAATGGCGTGACGAGTACATCGCATGACGTTCTAGTGCGAGTGTGGGGAGTGCGTCAATACACGCACTCCCCACACAAAAACATGCTCTAGTGAGCTAACCTCAACAGGTTACTTGCCCTGGTTTGCAACAGCTTCGATTGCAGCCTTGGCAGCTTCTGGATCGAGGTAGGTACCACCCTTGGTTACTGGCTTGAGTGTTTCCTCATCCAATTCGTAGTAGAGCGGAATAGCGGTTGGGATGTTCAAACCCGAGATTTCATCATCGGAGATGCCGTCGAGATGCTTAACAATTGCACGCAACGAGTTACCGTGTGCGGCAATCATGACAGTCTTACCAGACTTAAGCTCTGGAACAATCTCACCTTCCCAGTATGGAAGCAGACGCTCAAGAACATCCTTCAAGCACTCGGTCGCTGGAATTGGTTCACCAGCGTAGCGCGGATCGGAATCCTGGGAGAACTCCGAGCCAGCTTCGATTGCCGGTGGTGGAACATCGTAAGAACGGCGCCACTGCATGAACAGTTCCTCACCGTACTCATCACGAATTTCCTTCTTGTTCTTACCCTGTAGAGCGCCGTAGTGACGCTCATTGAGACGCCAGTTGCGCTTGACTGGAATCCAGTGACGATCAGCGGCATCGAGAGAAAGATTTGCGGTCATAATTGCGCGACGAAGCAAGGAAGTGAACAGAAGATCTGGTAGCACGTTAGCATCCTTGAGAAGCTTACCTGCACGCTTTGCCTCTTCAGTTCCCTTCTCCGAGAGTGGGACATCAACCCAACCGGTGAAGAGGTTCTTGGCATTCCATTCACTTTCGCCGTGACGGACGAGAACGAGTTTGTAAGTCATATGTGTTTTACTTCCATGATCGGTAACACTTTATGATGCGCGAGCGCGCACTACCCCTAGTCTACTTCTGTTTCGACCACTTCTGCTAGGTCATAGTGCCCGCAGTTTCTCCATTCACTCAGAGATGTCGGAGCCAATACATACAATAAGCTCATGAAAACTCTTTTGAATTTTATTTGGCTGATATTCGGCGGTTTTGCCATGTTCTTGGGGTACATTCTTGCAGGCGTCGTAGCGGCGATTTTTATCGTGACTTTACCGATGAGCATCGCATTACTTCGCATTGCTGGATTTATCATCTGGCCTTTCGGGCAAAGCGTTGTGCGAAAACCACAAGCTGGCGTTGGCTCAACATTGATGAACGTCGTGCGGTTTCTCATTGGCGGGCTTTGGCACTCAATCGGACACTTGGTGAGTGCAGCCCTGCTGACTTTAACGATTATCGGAATCCCACTCGCTATCGCACACATCAAGCTAATTCCAGTTTCATGCTTCCCATTCGGAAAGATGGTCGTGCCAGCAGCTGCAGCCAACGCACACAACGTCGTCGTCACCGTGCGCTAGAAACCGGTGCGCAACTAGCTGTAGCCACTTGCCAGCATATACCCCCAGGGGTATAGTGAAATTATCGTAGCTACACCCGTAGCAATAACCAAAGGAGACTACGATGTGTTATCCAGTGACCTGCAAAAACTGTGGAAAAACAACCTGGGGCGGCTGTGGCCAACATGTTGCGTCCGTTAAAGCAAAGGTGCCGGCTAGCCAGTGGTGCACTTGCACCGAAGAACAAAAAGCCCAAGCAAAAGGTGGCGGCTTCTTCCGTTCACTCTTCAGCTAAGCTTTCTTGGCTTTAGTAATAAATAACCCCACAACGCAAGGAAAATAATGTCTACTACGGTCATTATCGGCGGTGTCGCCGGTGGAATGTCTACTGCCACTCGGCTTCGGCGCAATGATGAAAACATGAATATCATCGTCCTCGAATCCTCCGGGTATGTATCGTTTGCAAACTGTGGATTGCCCTACTTTATCGGCGGGGAAATTACTAAGAGATCAAACCTTCTCTTGCAGACACCACAATCTCTCAAGGCTCGCTTCAATCTTGATGTGCGAACCGGCTCCACCGCTACACACATCAACCGAGCAGAGAAAACAGTCACCGTTGATGGACCAGAAGGAACCTACGAGCTCAACTATGACAACCTCGTCCTATCCCCTGGTGCACGTCCGCTAACTCCACCAATCCCAGGCATTGACAAAGCATTCACATTACGTACCGTCGAAGATACCGATCGTATCGTCCACACAATCAGCACAACCGAGGCGAAAAAAGCAGTAGTCATTGGCGGTGGATTCATTGGGCTTGAACTAGCCGAAAACCTTATCAAACAAGGAATCGACGTCACCATCGTCGAACGCGCACCGCATATCATGGCTCCGCTCGACGCCGAAATGGCAGCAATTGTCACTGCGCACCTGGAGAAGAGCGGCGTCACTATTCTGTCCAACACCCAAGTCACTGCCATTGAAGATGGTGTTGTGCACGCAGGTGAACGTAAAATTCCGGCCGATACCATCATCGCAGCACTCGGCGTCCAACCCGCTTCTGACCTCGCCCAGCAAGCCGGTCTTGAGCTCAATGAACACGGCGGCATCGTCGTCAATAGCCGCCAGCAAACCTCAGATCCGGCTATTTTCGCGCTTGGCGATGCGGCACAGAAAACTGATGCAATCTCCGGCACCGCAACAATGGTTCCGCTGGCCCAAACCGCCAACCGCCACGGTCGCCTCGTCGCCGACATCATCACCGGCCGCAACACTGAAGCACAACCAGTTCTCGGAACCGCAATTATTGGGCTCTTCGGCTTAGCAATCGCCACCACCGGATGGAACGAACGCCGGGCACGCGCTGAAGACAAAAACGTTCGAGTCATCCACTCCCATCCAGCCAATCACGCCGGCTACTACCCGGGCGCAACCAGTTTGAACCTTAAGCTCATCGTGGACGCCGAAGATGATTCAATCCTCGGCGCACAAGCGATTGGCCACGACGGCGTCGATAAACGCATCGACATCATCGCCACCGCTATGCGTGCACGCCTGAAAGCGAGCGACCTTGCTGATCTCGAATTGGCTTACGCCCCACAGTTTGGCTCAGCAAAAGATCCCATCAATATGCTCGGCTTTATTAACGACAACATAATTCGTGGAGAACGAACCGTCCAGTGGCATGAACTCGATACCACACTCCAAGAAGGTTGGACCCTTGTCGATGTGCGAACACCAAGTGAATACGATCGTGGGAGCATTCCCAACGCCATCAACATTCCGGTCGACGAACTTCGCGATCGCCTATCCGAACTTGATGGAAAGAAAGTCCTCGTCCACTGCCAGGTCGGATTGCGCGGGCATATTGCATGTACTCTGCTATCCAACAACGGGATCGAATGTGCGAACCTCGACGGTGGTTACATCACATGGAAGTTTGGGCAAGCAACACGCTCATAACCCCTGCGCATCACAAAAGGACTGAATCTCATGCAACTACCCGCCGAAGACGTCAAACCTGCTATTACCCGCCTCAAGCGAGCGCGCGGGCAACTTGACGCCGTGATAGCCGCTCTGGAAAACGAACAAGACTGCCACGACATAATCCCGCAACTAGCCGCGGTAGCGAAAGCAATCGATCGTGCAGGCTACCTCGTTATTTCTACAGGAATGAAGAAATGCTACAAAGATGGTCACGACGTTGAGGACGAACACCTAGAAAAAATGTTCCTCTCGTTAGCCTAAGCATCAAATATAGCCAAGCTCTTCACACGCTAAGTTTCACAACCTAAACCTTGAGGATGGTCGGTACGATTACGTACCGACCATCCTCAAGGTTCATATCGCCAGAGTCACACTTCAACGATTTTCCTGCCGAGCTACCTTCCGCGAGCGCAATACGTAACCGGCAGCAAACGAGAGCACGAGTGCAAACAAAACACCAAGATTTGCCCACGCCCATTCACCATCACGGCCACCCAAACCGAGCGGACCAAGCAGATAACCCTGCCAGTTATTCCAAGCAGCCTCTTCAGCAAAATTATTAATAACTAAACCCCAGCCAACAAAGGAAGCCACAACCATCGTTGCCAGTGACGTCCAGTCCCACGAGCCATAAACACCCTGCGGATCAAACAACGCCTTCTCGTCATACTCTTTGCGGCGCAACGCAATATCGGCAATCATCAAACCAGCCCACGACGCAATCGGCACACCCAGCGTAATCAAAAACGACTGGAACGGACCTAAGAAATCTTGGGCAAAAAACACAACCCAAATCGTGCCCGACGTCAAAATCAATCCGTCAATACCTGCAGCAGCCGGACGTGGAATCTTCACGCCCAAGCTCAATAACGTCAGACCAGACGAATAAATACCGAGCACAGCACCCGAAACAAGGCTCAACACTGCGGTAATCAAGAACGGCAACAGCACCCACGTCGGCAAAATCGTTGCCAACGTGCCAATCGGATCACTAGCAATACCCGCATCCAACTCCGGATTTGACCCCACGATCAGCAGTCCGGCAATCACCAACAAAACTGGGGAGAGCGCTCCACCGAACGTATTCCATGCAACAATCTTCGCCGCCGAGGCGTCGCGCGATTGATAACGCGACCAATCCGCTGCAATATTAATCCAGCCCAATCCGAATCCAGTCATCAGCATGACGAGCGCACCGATAACCGCCGTCGTCGACCCTGCCGGACGATCCATAACTACAGAAAAGTCCACCTGTGGCAAGGTAAGGACAACATAGACGATGGTCAGCGCTCCAGTAAGCCAAGTCAATATAGATTGCACCTTCATAATCACGTGATAGCCAGCTACTGACGCCGAAACGATCATCGCAGCGATGACTAGACAAGCGATAATTTTAGTAGCCGTTCCACCGCTCCAACCCATTTGGGCGAGTACAGTAGCCGTTGCCAATGTGGCCATGATGGCAAGAAACGTCTCCCAACCGATCGAAATCAGCCACGAAAACACGCCTGGAACCCGCTGGCCATAGACACCGAATGCTGCACGAGACAGCACCATAGTCGGCGCTGAACCTCGTTTACCAGCAATAGCTACCACCCCACACAATCCAAATGAGATTGTCACACCGATCACAGTCACTATGAGCGCTTGGATAAACGAGACTCCAAAACCGTAGACGAACGAGGCGTATGAAATACCAAAAACTGATACATTCGCTGCGAACCACGGCCAGAAAAGATCGCTGGGTTTGGCAGTACGTTCATTCTCGGCAATGATGTCGATACCATTGCTTTCAATTGTTAAAGCTGTAGATCCTTTGGAATTACTAGCGTTATCTATCATTGACTGCGAACCGTCTTTCTCTTCTCGCTACTTTTTTGGCTAGGTTTAAGTATGCCTGAAGTTCGGCGAGCGCGTGGGAAAATCCGAAAACCATATTGTTTGATAATCTCGATTCGGATCTAGTTCGTTGCCTGATTCGTAGCGTAAAATAAGCCAACCTGGGACATTTCATATTTTGAGCTTCTTTATTTCAGATAATAAACAATTACTGCCTCATTGTTTACTCACTCGCTAGTCTTTTCTCATGAACCAGAAAAATTCTGTGGACGCCGTACCAAAGGCACCGAAGTTAGTCTTGCTGTCCCTTCAACATCTGCTCGCATTCTATGCGGGTGCAGTCATTGTCCCTCTGTTAATCGCTTCGTCATTGAACCTAGACTCGGCGACGACGATTCACTTGATTAACGCCGATCTCTTCACTTGCGGTTTAGCTACGCTTATTCAGAGCGTAGGTGTAACAAATAAGGTCGGTGTACGTCTGCCTATCATTCAGGGCGTCACCACAACGGCTGTTGCACCGATTATTGCTATCGGTTTGGCGGCTACTGACGGCGCTGGCGGCGAAGCGTCCCTCCCGGTTATTTACGGTTCGATTATCGTCGCTGGTCTTTTCACATTCTTCGCAGCACCATTCTTTGCCAAGTTGCTCCGGTTCTTCCCACACCACGTTACCGGCACAGTTCTTCTCGTTATGGGTACTTCGTTGCTGGCCGTTTCAGCGAATGACTTCGTTAATTATGCCGACGGTGTTCCTGCAGTTCGCGACTTGGCTTACGGTTTTGGAACGCTACTTGCTATTGTTTTGGTTCAGCGTTTCTTCCGTGGATTCTTGAGCACGATTTCGGTGCTTATCGGGTTGGTTGGTGGAACTACTATTGCCCTTGTTATGGATCATATTCAGCCTGAGAAGCTCGATGCGGTTGTTAACGCACCCGCGCTGGGTGTCACTACGCCATTCTATTTCGGTTGGCCAGTGTTCTCGTTGACTGCAATTATTTCGATGATCATCGTTATGCTCATTACGATGGTAGAAACGACCGGTGATGTTTTCGCGACTGGTGAGATCGTTGGCAAGCGGATTACCTCGGCTGATGTTGCGGCCGCGATCCGTGCTGACGGCGCCTCGACGACGCTGGGCGGTATTCTCAATTCCTTCCCGTACACAATGTTTGCGCAAAACGTTGGTCTGGTTCGCCTTACGGGGATCAAGTCGCGTTGGGTTGCTGCTGGCGCTGGTGGCCTGATGATCGTCGTAGGATTACTACCGAAGGTTGGCGCGATTGTCGCATCGATTCCGTCTCCGGTTCTCGGCGGCGCTTCACTCGCTTTGTTTGCGAACGTGGCATGGGTTGGTTTACAGACAATTGCTAAGTCTGATCTTGATGATTTCCGCATCGCAGCAATTGTGACGACGTCCCTGGGATTAGCTATGTTGGTTACTTTCCGCCCTGAGGTGGCTCAGGTGTTCCCTCATTGGGCACAGGTTTTCTTCTCCTCGGGTATGTCAATTGGTTCAATTACCGCAATCTTGCTCAATCTTGTGTTCTTCCATATGCCGAACTCGTCAAAGAATACCGACAATCAGATTGCTTCAGGTGTGTCCCTTGACGACGTGAATGCAATGGATCAGGTTACGTTCGTTGAAACATTCCGATCTTTATTTAATTCAGAAGTGTGGCCACTAGAAAAGGCATGGCAGGCTCGACCATTTGGATCAGTCATGGAATTGCGAAATGCTTTGCTGGTCGGTGTGTTACGTGGCGAAGCCCAAGAACAGACAGCGCTTATTGCCGATTATCCAGATATGTATGAGATCGTAACTGCTGATGAGGATGACGAATCTTCTCAGGTGATTGGGTCCTTTGCTCTTGGCACGGCTAGTGAGGAAGAGTTGGCACAATTAAACGAGCTGTGCGTGTCCTACCGGCAAAAGTTCGGCGCGCCGTATGTTGCATTCTTAAGCACTGACGCTTCTATTGAGGCGATTTTGGCTGATGCGCAGCACCGGTTAAGCAACACTGCTGAAATAGAAAATGTCGTGTCGTTAACGCAGATCGTTGAGATTGCTAATGACCGGCTGGGAATTTTAATGCGTGGCGCAAATCAGCGCGCACATGAATACCAAAGCTAAATGACCACCGATAAGCTGGGCGGCATAATACAGTAACTGCCCCTTATACAACCGCAAGGGTGGGAGGACTCCATAGGAGTCCTCCCACCCTTGGTTTATACCGTTGCACCACGCATCGCAGGCACGAAATGTATGCTTGACAGCCATCCGTTCGGGAAGGGTGCAAATCTAGTTGATGAACATCAAAGATGTATAAGTTCAGCCTTGCGTGTTCGCTTTCTTGCCGATCAACTTGGGCAGCTAATCACTAAAGTACGTGGGCGATGATAAAGGTTGAACTCGTTGTACTCGTAGGCGAATGGCTACTCACAGTGGTTAAGGTCCGGGAGTCTATAGGCTGTGGACTTCGCACGCACTGACTCCACTCAGTAATATCGGACCGGAAATACTGTCGAACTAACGATTAAGGGGAGGGCTGGTAGGAAACAGTGTTTCTTACCAGCCCTCCCCTTTATTGATGTTTGAATGACGGCGGTGTCCTACTCTCCCACACCCCCTCGGGTGCAGTACCATCGGCGCTGGAAGGCTTAGCTATCCGGGTTCGGAATGGAGCCGGGCGTTTCCCTACCGCTATGACCACCGTCAAAAATCTTGGGATCAATAATCCTGTATTAAATTATCTACTGCCATTGTTGTGTGGGGGTTGGGAATCGTATAGTGAACGCGAAACATACTCGAAAAATGTTTTTGTTAAGTGGTTGGCCATTAGTACCAGTCAGCTCCACACCTTACGATGCTTCCACGTCTGGCCTATCAACCCCATGGTCTATAGGGGGCCTACAAAACAAATTGTTTATGGAAACCTTATCTCAAAGCAGGCTTCCCGCTTAGATGCTTTCAGCGGTTATCCCTTCCGAACGTAGCCAACCAGCCATGCACCTGGCGGTACAACTGGCACACCAGAGGTTCGTCCGTCCCGGTCCTCTCGTACTAGGGACAGCCCTTTTCAAGTTTCCTACGCGCGCAGCGGATAGGGACCGAACTGTCTCACGACGTTCTGAACCCAGCTCGCGTGCCGCTTTAATGGGCGAACAGCCCAACCCTTGGGACCTACTCCAGCCCCAGGATGCGACGAGCCGACATCGAGGTGCCAAACCATGCCGTCGATATGAACTCTTGGGCAGGATCAGCCTGTTATCCCCGGGGTACCTTTTATCCGTTGAGCGACGGCGCTTCCACAAGCCACCGCCGGATCACTAGTTCCTACTTTCGTACCTGCTCGACCTGTCGGTCTCACAGTCAAGCTCCCTTGTACACTTACACTCAACACCTGATTGCCAACCAGGCTGAGGGAACCTTTGAGCGCCTCCGTTACCATTTAGGAGGCAACCGCCCCAGTTAAACTACCCACCAGGCACTGTCCCTGAACCAGATCATGGTCCAAGGTTAGACATCCAGCACGACCAGAGTGGTATTTCAACAATGACTCCACAACCACTGGCGTGGCTGTCTCATAGTCTCCCACCTATCCTACACAAGCCGTACCGAACACCAATACCAAGCTATAGTAAAGGTCCCGGGGTCTTTCCGTCCTGCTGCGCGTAACGAGCATCTTTACTCGTAATGCAATTTCACCGAGTTCGCGGTTGAGACAGCGGAGAAGTCGTTACGCCATTCGTGCAGGTCGGAACTTACCCGACAAGGAATTTCGCTACCTTAGGATGGTTATAGTTACCACCGCCGTTTACTGGGGCTTAAATTCACAGCTTCGAACACTTACATGTTCTAACCGTTCCTCTTAACCTTCCAGCACCGGGCAGGCGTCAGTCCGTATACATCCACTTACGTGTTCGCACGGACCTGTGTTTTTGATAAACAGTCGCTTCTCCCTGGTTTCTGCGGCCATCACCCCTAGCCTGTTAAAAGGCTTCAGGGATCAGGCCCCCCTTCTTCCGAAGTTACGGGGGCATTTTGCCGAGTTCCTTAACCACGATTCACTCGCTCGCCTTAGTATTCTCTACTCGACTACCTGTGTCGGTTTAGGGTACGGGCGGCTAAAACCTAACGTCGAGGCTTTTCTAGACAGCACAGGATCACTCTACTTCCCCACATAAATGGGTCATCATCCAGCCTCACCCTTATATGTCCCCCGGATTTGCCTGAGGAACGGGCTGCGCTGTTAAACGTGGCAAGCCATTAGCCACGCGAAGCTACCACTCTGCGTCACCCCTGTTAACACGCTTGCTTACTACACGATCAGGTCCCACGCTCCCCACACACCCCAACCCGAAGGAAGAAGATGGTGGTTTGGATGGTTAGTATCCCATGATTCAACATTGACGGTTTTTCGCCGGTACCAGAATATCAACTGGTTGCCCATCGACTACGCCTGTCGGCCTCGCCTTAGGACCCGACTAACCCAGGGCGGACGAACCTGGCCCTGGAACCCTTAGTCATTCGGCGGACGGGATTCTCACCCGTCATTCGCTACTCATGCCTGCATTCTCACTCGTACGAAATCCACAACCAATCACTTGTGCTGCTTCACCTCACGTACGACGCTCCCCTACCCAACAAAACAAAAGTTTTATTGCCGCGGTTTCGGCGGTGTACTTAGCCCCGCTACATTGTCGGCGCAGAATCACTTGACCAGTGAGCTATTACGCACTCTTTCAAGGGTGGCTGCTTCTAAGCCAACCTCCTGGTTGTCACAGCAACTCCACATCCTTTCCCACTTAGCACACGCTTAGGGGCCTTAACCGGCGGTCTGGGCTGTTTCCCTCTCGACTACGAAGCTTATCCCCCGCAGTCTCACTGCCGTGCTCTCACTTACCGGCATTCGGAGTTTGGCTGACGTCAGTACCCCGATAAGGGCCATCGGCCATCCAGTCGCTCTACCTCCGGTAAGAAACACACGACGCTGCACCTAAATGCATTTCGGGGAGAACCAGCTATCACGGAGTTTGATTGGCCTTTCACCCCTACCCACAGGTCATCCCCTCCATTTTCAACTGAAGTGGGTTCGGTCCTCCACACGCTCTTACACGTGCTTCAACCTGCCCATGGGTAGATCACCCCGCTTCGGGTCTAGAACATGCAACTAAAAATCGCTTTTTAAAACTCGCTTTCGCTACGGCTACCCCACACGGGTTAACCTCGCTACATGCCACTAACTCGCAGGCTCATTCTTCAAAAGGCACGCCATCACCCCTACCAAGGAGGCTCTGACGGATTGTAAGCGTCCGGTTTCAGGTACTATTTCACTCCCCTCCCGGGGTACTTTTCACCATTCCCTCACGGTACTCATCCACTATCGGTCACACGGAGTATTTAGGCTTACACAGTGGTCTGTGCAGATTCACACGGGATTTCACGGGCCCCGTGCTACTCGGGCACCACATAAAGCAGACTGACATGTTCCAACTACCGGACTCTCACCGTCTACGGTCCAGCTTCCCAACTGATTCGTCTACACACCAGCATTTATCACTACCCGACCCCTCATCGGCGGGATCAAACATGGCCCCAACAACACCACACACGCAACGCCCGACAGCTATCACACGCGCATGGTTTAGCCTCATCCGCTTTCGCTCGCCACTACTCACAGAATATCTTTTCCTGCGGGTACTAAGATGTTTCACTTCCCCGCGTTACCCCCAAACACCCTATACATTCAGATGCTGGTAACTAGAAATAACTCTAGCCAGGTTCCCCCATTCGGACACCCCCGGATCACAGCTCGTTTGCCAACTCCCCGAGGCTTATCGCAGGCTACAACGTCCTTCATCGGCTCCGTATGCCAAGGCATCCACCGAACGCTCTTGAACACTTACAAAAAACCAAAGATGCTCGCGTCCACTATACAATTCTCAACCACCACACCAACACCACACCCCTGAACACCCAACACGATGAGCACCCAAAAGCACAGGCAGTACACGGAGTATTACCCCACACCCCAACAGCATGCCAGACAATCCATAACGATTTTTCCACTAAAAACCACCACAACCAACACCAACCACAACAGGTCAATGCCAGCCACACCCCAAAATAAACAAACATGAAAAATACAGGGCATGAAGGTAGCTCCTTAGAAAGGAGGTGATCCAGCCGCACCTTCCGGTACGGCTACCTTGTTACGACTTCGTCCCAATCGCCAATCCCACCTTCGACCGCTCCCCCCAAAAAGGTTAGGCCACGGGCTTCGGGTGTTACCAACTTTCGTGACGTGACGGGCGGTGTGTACAAGGCCCGGGAACGTATTCACCGCAGCGTTGCTGATCTGCGATTACTAGCGACTCCGACTTCATGGGGTCGAGTTGCAGACCCCAATCCGAACTGAGACTGGCTTTAAGGGATTCGCTCACCCTCACAAGCTCGCAACCCTCTGTACCAGCCATTGTAGCATGCGTGAAGCCCAAGACATAAGGGGCATGATGATTTGACGTCGTCCCCACCTTCCTCCGAGTTAACCCCGGCAGTCTCTCGTGAGTCCCCACCTAAAAGTGCTGGCAACACAAGACAAGGGTTGCGCTCGTTGCGGGACTTAACCCAACATCTCACGACACGAGCTGACGACAACCATGCACCACCTGTACACCAGTCCGAAGACGCACACATCTCTGCATGATTCCGGTGCATGTCAAGCCTTGGTAAGGTTCTTCGCGTTGCATCGAATTAATCCGCATGCTCCGCCGCTTGTGCGGGCCCCCGTCAATTCCTTTGAGTTTTAGCCTTGCGGCCGTACTCCCCAGGCGGGGCACTTAATGCGTTAGCTACGGTACAGAACCCATGGAAATAGGCCCCACACCTAGTGCCCAACGTTTACGGCATGGACTACCAGGGTATCTAATCCTGTTCGCTCCCCATGCTTTCGCTCCTCAGCGTCAGTAACGGCCCAGTAACCTGCCTTCGCCATCGGTGTTCCTCCTGATATCTGCGCATTCCACCGCTACACCAGGAATTCCAGTTACCCCTACCGCACTCTAGTCTGCCCGTACCCACTGCAGCCCCGGAGTTAAGCCCCGGTCTTTCACAGCAGACGCGACAAACCGCCTACGAGCTCTTTACGCCCAATAATTCCGGACAACGCTCGCGCCCTACGTATTACCGCGGCTGCTGGCACGTAGTTAGCCGGCGCTTATTCAACACCTACCCTCAACTTTCGCCTTGTTCAGTGTTAAAAGGAGTTTACAACCCGAAAGCCTTCATCCCCCACGCGGCGTCGCTGCATCAGACTTGCGTCCATTGTGCAATATTCCCCACTGCTGCCTCCCGTAGGAGTCTGGGCCGTATCTCAGTCCCAATGTGGCCGGTCACCCTCTCAGGCCGGCTACCCGTCGAAGCCTTGGTAGGCCATCACCCCACCAACAAGCTGATAGGCCGTGAGCCCATCCCCCACCAGAAACCCTTTCCAACACCCACCATGCGGCAGGAGCAGAATATCCAGTATTAGACCCCGTTTCCAAGGCTTATCCCGAAGAAGGGGGCAGGTTACTCACGTATTACTCACCCGTTCGCCACTAATCCACCCCAGCAAGCTGGAGCTTCATCGTTCGACTTGCATGTGTTAAGCACGCCGCCAGCGTTCGTCCTGAGCCAGGATCAAACTCTCCAAACAAAAACCAAACACCCCAAAGGGTATCCAATCAATACAGTCCGAAAAGCCAAAACAGGCTCAACAAAACAGACAAACCAAAACTAGCTCATCCAAAATAAAATAAAGAAAACACACCAACCAAAAACAGTCAGCATGCAATCCAAACAAAAACAATCATTATAAAAAGCTGACACACTATTGAGATATCAAACAACACACCCACACCCAACAACCACCCAGAAAAACCAGGCAACCATCAAGAAGGATAAGCTACGAAAACCACCAGTCCAGAAGACCGAACCAGTCCTTCGCAACGAATAAAAACTATACCCACCCCAACCACCAACCGTCAAACCAAACGAAAGTAACGCCCGCCACATAATTTCCACATAGAGATTTTCGGCCATCGACGTCGTCGCATTTCACATTAATTCATGCACTTTTAATGCAACCGGCCGCGCTCATGGTAACGCTTTGCTAGCGTCGCTAGAACCCGTGGCAATAAACAGCCGAGTTTGATCTAGCGCCACACATAACCACCAGATTAAGTAAAAGCCCAACGGGGCTCATACTTAGCTGAATAAGACCAACCAGGAGAGTAGCCGGAGTTTTTCTCGGTGGGCCCAGCGTTCTCTTCGTCATCTACATGAGGCTAGAAACTGGTCTCTGAATGGCAGGGCTTCCCCAACGCGCGCGAACCAGCACCACCACACATGTGGACACCTAGCTATTCAGACGCCCAACCAATACGTCACCCGGAAGGAGAGAGCGGAGTTCAGAACTTCAAAAGCTCTGACCAAAATTCGGGCAAACATTGCGGACATTTTATAACTATTGTACATAATTGGAAAAACTCAATATTTAACTATTCCGCCCCGTCTGAGCGGAATGGCGATCTCAACAACAGAGTCACAAACTAAATACTCCAAGAGAGCCGAAAGGGGCTCTTCGCGTTTTAGCGGGGTGAAACGTTGTTACTCGGTGGGTTTACAGGCCTAGTATCAGGTGCTGGTGTAGTGATTTTAACGTTAGTAGCTGTGTTTTCGTTGTCGTTAATGTGGCGGTGATGAGATTTTTAGTGGCCCGGAATAACTATACAAAAGTAAGCAACATACATTGTCTTTGTTAACCCGTTGCTGTTAGTGCGTGGAACACTCGATGATAGAAAATGCCTTGTGATCTTCTCACTGGTAAACAGGTTACACGAAGATATTATGCAGCAGTCTCCAGTTAGGTTTACCGGCATACAGTAATGCACGAATGCGATAGTTGTTGAAATTCGTGAACCCAAATCCGATACGTTTAATACGTTTGATGAGATTGTTTAACGCCTCGGTGATGGAATTAGAAAGATGCGTTTGATGATACGCCAAGATTTGAAGCTGCCATCGTTGTAGCGTGCGTCCTAGCTGCTGAATTTCTGGGGGCATAGCCACATCCAGGCATGTTTGTATCAATTCTGCAAGCATGGTGGTCGCAACACCAAGATCTGTTTGCTGATAAAACTCTCGTAAGCGTTTATCCGATACGCAATCGCTACTTCAGCGTGAGGATCTCCTAACACAAGCATGCTTTCTAGACGCTGGACCATTGCTGGCAGTAGTTTTTCACTACCATATGTCAGTAAACGCCGAATCTTGTATAAAGGATCTTTTTTATGCCCACGGTGTCCCAAGGTCTGATTTTGCACGCGTCTACGTACAGTATCTAACACACGATTGGCTAACGTAATCACATGGAAATGATCAGCTATTTGAGTTGCCTGAGGTAATACCACGTTATACACAGCACGGCATGTTGGGCTCATGTCTAAAGTGGCATAGCGGATTCGTGCTTTCCAAGCGTTGGGCTGGTCTTTTAAATAGCGGGCTACGTCTATGTAGTTACAGCTTGGGATAATATCAATAATTTGATGATGCTCGACGTCACATACCGTAGTGACATAACTTGTGCGGTGTCCTTGTATGCGAACGAAACTTGTTTCATCAAGCCCGATTGCGTGAGTCTTGTTTAAACGCTTACGGTCTGCTTGTAGTAACACTTGACCATACATAGTTACTGCATCATTGACTGTGTGCCAAGAACACCCAAGATCAGCTGCGACTTCGCTAATTGTTCGTCCCATGCCTACTTGCCGGGTCGCCCATTTAGCTGCCCTGGTAGTCATCTGGCAACGTTGAGCAGCAATACGTTTATCTTGACTTGTCCATGAACCAACATCACATGCAACGTTTGGACAATACAAGCGGTGCTTACGCCATAACAAGCTCATAGACCGACCATAGACAGGTAAATCTATATACCGCACTCTTGGCCTTTCTTTAACGCGTGCAAGACTTTCACAACGCGGGCATGTTGGTCTCTTAAGGACTTGTTCAATTTCGATTTCCTGTTGAGAGCCATAACGGTAATACGCCAAGACGCAAATATCTTTCAAACTCACAAGCCGAGCAAGAATTACGGTAGGATCATAAGCGGTGAAGATAGTTTCAGGTTTTTGATTCACACTCTAAGCATGAACTACCTTCACCACTTCTGCATCCCCACACCCCGCTAAAACGCGAAGAGCCCCGAAAGGATCGTTGGATACCATGAAAGCGACTATTATTACGCTACAATTCATTGCAGCTTTGGTTGCAGCCATTCTGGGAGCCGTAACAATATTTTCAGATACGGATCTCCACACTGGAACAGTACTAGCACTGGCGCTGTATTTCCTTCTTGAATGTTGCAATCAATTCCTGAACTACCGCAAAGAGAAACAACTATAGTCTCTGGTAAAACATACGTCGGGGATGAGCGAGCGATAAGCCATATACATCCCACGAATCCTTAAAAAGTTACCCCCTGGTTCCAACTTTTCGTTGAACCAGGGGGCAACTAGTGGAGCCGCCTGTGGGAATCGAACCCACGACCTTCTCATTACTATGTTTTCTTAGATATAGCGATTCTTTTTACCTATATATATTCTCTGAGTTCAATTTTTTTGACTTTATTGCCAGCATATACGGCAACGCCAGCTAAGCCGGCACTGCCGTCACCGTGTCTTAATAGCAGGTTGTTCATTAGTTCTGATGAAGTAAATCATGAACAATACAACAACACAAACAATCCTCAGTGATTGGACTTTAGCCATGCGAGCACAAGCCCTTTCACCTCTAACCATTCATGAGCGCATTCGCGTTTCTAACTGCTTATGCGAATACGTTGACGCAACGCCAGTAACGATAACTACTGATCAGATTATCGAGTGGGTTTCACTTCTGCCGTCAGCAGTAACTAAATGGACGTACTTTACCCACATCAAGGCTTTATTTACTTGGTTAGAAATAACTAGAAGGCGTACCGATAATCCATTGCTTGGGTTAAAAGCCCCCAGACGACCTAAGTACTACCCACGACCAATCTCACTCGAAGTCATTGAGCACGTTCTCAATCAGCGACTTTATCGTAAAACTCGCTGCATGATTCTCCTGGCATTTAATTGTGGGTTACGAGTGGGAGAAATATGTAAAGTACGTGGCCAAGACTATGACCGGCAAGCCGGGCTATTAACCGTCGAGGGGAAAGGCGGAAAACGCAATACCATCCCCGTCAATTCCGGCCTTCAACCATTCTTCAACACCATGCCAGCTCATGGCTGGTGGTTCCCCTGCCGGAACGGCGGGCACGTGCGTTCTAGATCAGTCGGAGACACTATCGTGCGCACCTTTCGACGCTACAACATTCACATGGTTTCACATCAGCTACGCCACGCATTTGCAACCGAACTTCTTGCAGCCGATGTTGATCTACGAATCGTCCAACTGCTGATGCGTCATGAATCCATTCAAACCACTGCTCTTTATACGCGAGTGGCTAGAACTCAGCAATTAGAAGGAACTAATAAGCTTCCCGTTTTCTTAGGAAAGGATTAACTATGATTATTGCCGTTTGTAATCAAAAGGGAGGGGTAGGAAAAACTACCATCTCAACCAATCTTGCACACCACCTTTCACGACAAGGATCAGTTCTGGTTATTGATGCCGATCCACAAGGCAACTCAACAACATCACTTGGAGTTGAAGTAACTCGTGAATCATTCACTCTGAATGACGTTATGGCCGCAATAGCTTCTGGCAATAGCCCAAGCGTCATCCATCAAGCGATCACACACGCACAATCAGACTGGGGTGACATCGATGTGCTACCTGCAGATCGCTTACTCGCTTCACGTAACGACGACGGCTCTTTAGGAAGGGAAAGCAGACTACGCACCGCACTTACAGCAGTAATTGACGACTATGAGCATATCGTTATCGATTGTCCTCCATCGCTTGGAGTTTTAACGACAAACGCCCTCGTTGCAGCCGATACAGCATTAATTGTCACCACAGCACGAGAAACAAGCGTCGATGGCGTAGCAGAAATGGTGTCAACTATCGCAACTGTGCGTTCCTACTACAATTCACGACTAACTCTATCTGCCATATTCCTCAACGCCTTCCGACCCGAACGAATTGATAGCGATAACTGGCGTAGACACCTACGCGATTACTACGAACCGTATCTACTCGAAAAGTTTTTACCAGAGCGTGAATATATCAACCGCGCAGCATCGTCACATTCACCTATACCAGCTGGTGTCGATGATCGTGCAGATCAAGCACTAACAGAGCTTGCCAGCATATTTACCATTGCCAGCAATGCCAGCTAAGCCGGCAATGACAAATAAGGGAAAATACTATGAAAACGCCTAACTTAGAAACTTTGAATTCCTTGCAAAAAGCACCTGTCAACGATCCAATAGTAGCGGGCGCACCTATGGCTGGCACCGCTGGCAATGCCAGCCACGCCAGCAAAGCCAGCAATGCTGGCACAAAATTTACAATCAGACTCAAACAATCTGATATGGGAATAATACGTGCAGCGTATCTACACGACCTTTCTTCAGGAATTTTCCAAGGATCGCTCTCTGCTTGGGCGACACATGCACTACTTGGCAAGGCAAATGCCGTCGAGAAGCAGAAAGGAGCACCTCTTCGTGAAGTAAATACAGGAGTTATTCCACGCGGTCGATTAAATTAGAATCCTGAATCATTGAATAAGGCACTGTATTCTTACAGTGCCTTATTGTTTTCCGGAATTCTCTTCTAACTCATCAGGTAAGACTATAGAACGATAGCGCACATGAATAGCCAAGAGCCATAAACACAAGCCGGCTAGAGCTAGTTCGAGCAAACACATGGCGTCGATAGTTGGGTGATTAAATGCGAGCCAGATAGAAGTTAAAAATCCCCAAATAGAAACAATAACTATGAATAGCCAACTTGCTAGGGAACATTTCTTTGAATTTTTCATTATTATCACCGCCCTTACTCCTTTTATTCTATCACTCCACTTCACTCCATTGGATTGGATGGAATGATTTCGAGTAACACGAGAAATATGTAATAAATTCATATTTATTGTGCATCGCTCTACCGTGGCGCACTGGAGCGACGCACGGTAGAACTCCTACTTTTCCCTGACCTCCCAACAAAAAGTGTATTTTTGACCGTGAGGCACCTGTTGCCGCACGGTATTTTCACACATAATCTTAGCGACACCCAAAGTAGTTGAAGAGTGATGCGCTAGCACTACATGAATTACTCAATTTTAGTAAGTGGCTATTTATAGGGATTTTAAGGTTTCATTTCACCGTGCGGCAGCTGTTGCCTCACGGTGAATTAGGGCGCTTACTTTTAGCGACACCTAGCAATAATCAGTGGGTAATTGTCATGACATGGAGGGTGGTCAAGGTTTTATCTGTGGATAACTTTCTTTGTGCGTCTTTTTATGTGGGAGGCTTCTCGTATCATTGAACTGAAGTCTCCAATACGTCTAAAGGATGTGAAGTCATGGCCTTGATCTTGCTTGTAGTTTTCTTACAAATCATGTTCTTCATTTTCTTGCTGCGCTATATCGTCTTTGTCGAAGGGGCATTGGTTGGTTTTGTTGTGGCTGTATATATGTCGCACGATTTAGGATTTCACCCAGCGTATGGAGTGACGGTAGCAATTCTTATCGCGATTGCGAACCTAGTCTTGCAGTCAACGAAGATTGGTTTTGCACTGCTAGCCACTACTTTTTCTCTCATGTACGCCAATTTCGTTTATGAAAAACTTGTTGAGCACTACACTCCTGGCGACACTACATGGGGATGGTTCGGAGCGATCGTATGTTTCACAGTCAGCATGGCGCTACATGGGGCCACATTCATTAACCGACGCGAAACGCTAAACACATAACAGCGAATTCTGTATCATTAAGAAATGCCGAATAGTCACTTTTGGGATTTTTAGCTTCCAAAATATCGAAATATTAGTGCCCCACTAAATCACATATCATGCCAATTCTTCGGCAGGCATACCAACTTTTCCGTCGAACCCACCCCCTTCTTCAACACAGTAAGAGCGAGACAATTTTGCAACATGTCAAAGATGCATGAAGGACACTAAACGGGTTCAATCACACATTCATACATATGTGCGCTTGAACACATATTTTGGATCAAGTATTATTATTGTGACTATATAGCCAAATCCGCTGTGGGGCGCAAGCTTTAAATTCGAGAAGCTATTGGCAGCAGGCGGCGCTCTCGGAGGATTGGTATCAGAGATCGCTGGAATTAAGGATGTGAAAGAGAAATGCCTATCTTGATGAAGATTATCATTACAACACAATTTATCGCAGCCTTGAGTGGAACAATACTGGCGTTCTTAACGATATTTTCCGATATGGATCTCATGGATGGAGCAATAGGAGCACTAGGACTATATTTCACTCTCGAATGTTGCAGAATGCTACTAAAACACAGAACAGAGAAACGTGATTAACCTCGCGAAAAACTAAAAGTTAGGGAGAAATGTCTAAACACGTCATTTCTCCCTAACTTTTTACTCGCCTCGTATACTTGACAGGATTGCTGATCATACAGATAGAGACAAAAATGTAGCTCCGGGAAAGAGCTAAAGCCCCCCTACTCCGTGTAGCATAGATCATCAAATTCGAAAAATGATCAAGTTTGCCACTTATACTTTCACACTTTTGGCGCAAACGTCCTGCTTTGCTAAGTGAGTGCTCTATAAATAAAACCGACAAGCGCATTATCCATCTTCTGGATCATGAGTATGCCGGAAATTGCGACTTAGAATCAGAGCAACCACATGGTTGACCCTTCATTTTGAGTGCCGGAGGCACACTAGGTTTACTAGATGTTTTTGTTCGTCCTGACTCTTCCATTGTAGCGCCGCGTCCTTTCATACAAGTCGCGTAGCGACCTAGCCTGCGTGTTCTTTACCCTGGTCTCGCCCACACCCGCAGGCTATGGGCTAGACCACCGCAGAACGCACAGTCCAGCCACAGAGGGTTGTATTCCAGTCCTTGATCGGCGCTGTCATTTCAGTGTCAGGACGACACAAAACAACGCTCACAAAGGAGACGCTGATGACAGTTCAACAAGAAACTAACGTTGTAGAAACCGCGATTGACGCAATGGATATCTGGTTCGCTTTTCTTAACCGAGTTAAAGATGGTTTTGAGAGTGACTCCATGAGCATTGAGCAGTTCACTGAGTGCGCGCAAGGGCAGGAAAATGTTCTGCGGGAAACTGTTGATAAAGTGATTGTTCGGGACTCGATAATTGTTTACGTAATCGATGAAGATTTTCGTCAGCATTGGGGACAGTTCCCTGAAATTGATTTCATTCGGCTTTCAAAGCGACCTGATTGGGCTTTGGCACGACGGGTGATTTGCTGTTTAAGTTTCATGGGTAAAAATCCTCACGCAATGGCCGCATCGGCAATGCTGAATTGGTGGGTTGGTGACAACGATGAAGCAAATCGGCTCGCTAATGAAGCCTTAGAAATTGATGGCTCTCTTCGATTGGCAGTGTTGATGATGAACATTCTAATGTTTGACATTGTTCCACCGTGGAAGTAAGCCGGTAGGGGCGTGGGAACAGTTTTAAATGTTCCCACGCCCCTGTTTCGCTTATAATGGAGTTGAGTCCTTTACGGGATTCGTTTCAAGCGCTGATTTTTTGAAGCGTTTGGATTGGAGAAAAAGCGGGAGGCGCGCCGTAGGCGCGCCTCCCGTCTTTTCATTTGTGCATGAGGATTTTTAGGTCGGTGCCACTCCACTCCATTCCATTTATTACCAGTTGTTGAAATGTTCTGGATGTGTGTCTTGGTGTTCCTCTGATTCTAAAGTTGGTTTAGGCGGGGTGGATTGGCGGAAGATTTTTTGAGCGGTGCCAGATAATTCTAAAGCGCGTTCAACTTCGCGTGGTTTAACTCCAAGCGCTTCAAGTTTTTGCCGTGCTATAGCAACACGGTCATAGATTTTTTCGACGTCGTTAAGTGCTTCTTCGATAGCCAAGAGCGCCTGTGTTTTTTCTTCTATCTGAGTTAGCTCATCGGCAAAAAAATTTCGTGCGGCGGAACTGACACTGGGTTTCGATGCGGCCATGAGGATGTCTTTCTTTCGATATAAAAATTATCCTCGTAGCGATTCTCCACCGCCTAGTTTAGAGGATTTTATTTTCCTTGTAAAAGGAAAAGATTCAGCGCGCAGCGCCCATTCTTTCAGTGATACAACTACACCCGAACGTATAGGACGTTAGTCGTAGTAGTACGGGTAGCAAGCAACGCAAATGTATATACACATTTGCCACTGACGTGTTAAAATGGATGTACCATCCAAACCTTTTAGGAGGAGTCGTGGAATCAAGTTCCACGCCTAATCGATCTCGTAAACGAGCTCGGATAGTGTACTTTTCCGAAGAAGAATTGAATCAAATAGCGCAGCGTATGCGTTCCCAAGGGCTTACAAATTTCTCCAAGTTTGCCCGCCAAACTCTCACAAGTGGAGTCATTGTCACGAGCACTAAGAGTGCTGGAGCTGAAAGAATCAGTCGTGAAATTGCTGCTATTGGCAATAATATTAATCAGATTGCGCGCAAGGCGAATACTGAAAATATTGCCACCTATGAACAGGTTTTAGTAGCTATTGACCTTCTTGATGAGGTTCGCAAGTTAGTTCGATCCGAACTTGGGAGCGCTCGTGGCCGTGGTGAAAATCCATCCGATAAGTCAAACTTTGCATAAGGCGATTGCGTATATTACGCAAGACGCTAAGACGAACTCTGGCATTTTATGCTCGTCTAACTGCGCTGTTGTACCATCGGATGCTGACAATATTACGGCTGTCATGCGCTCGGCTTTAGCTGATGCTGAGGTAAAACGCGGGGTCGGCAGACCAGGTTCAGTTCTAGCTTTTCATGTGATTCAATCCTTCAAACCCGGTGAAGTTGATGCAAATACCGCCCATGAGATTGGCTGGAAATTTGCTCAAACAATCACTGGCGGAGAACACGATCTAGTCGTTGCTACACACGTTGATCGAGGGCATATACATAACCATATTATTTTCTGCTCGGCAAATAGAGTGACGGGAAAACGGTATCGGAACCCTAATTCTAACCTGAAAAAGATTCGTAAAATCTCCGATGAGTTAGTGAAAGAGTATGGATTATCGGTCATTGAACCGGAGGGACGCGGGCAAAAACTGTCGTCAATCTACGCAGATGCTTACGCTCAGCACGGCAAAGAGTTTTTACGATTTGCCATTGACGATGCCGTTCAAAACTCTCATTCGTGGCAAGCAATGGTCGATACGTTAGCCGAGTGGGGAGTTACCGTATCGACGAGAGGCGCACATATCCTGTTTGATTGTGAACAGGTTGGCCGAGCCGTTCGCGGAAAAACACTGGGTGAAAACTATACCGAGCAAGCTCTTCATTCACGTCTTGGACGCGAAGCAATGAGTGAATTTATTGTGGCTAAAAATCTCGTTACTCGCGTTGATGATAAGCGTTGGCAGGTACGAATTCCAGGTAAGAAACCCGCCCAATACTTCGTAGTTTCAGACCAACGAATAATTGATCACGGCCGTCAAATGCGACTCTATCTACCTGCTAGTGGTTCACTGACCATCCTTAACCATCGAGGCCAAATTGATCATCCACTCAGCGTTGAAGATCTATACCAGTCATTCACTCGGCCAACACCTATCATGTCTCAACATCCTCATGTGCGTGTTGAACGTGGTACGAGTGCTGCGCAAAAACGTTACTTTTCATATCTCGATTCAAAGATCGAATCGATTAAGGATGACGCAGCTACTACATCATTACTTGCCGAGATACTACGCGATACTCAGCCAGAAGATATTCCGTTAGCAATAGAAAGCAAGCTAACCCAGGCACACCGCAGGCTAAATCTGTTTATTGCACAACGTCAGAAACTCATTGATAAAGGCCAAACTGTGGAAGGGATAGATCAGAAAATCTCGGCAATACAAGAGCAACAACGTGCACTTCTTACCTTACAAAAGCAACTAGAAAAAAGAAACAAAGAAAGGAATAGATAATGGCATTACTCGAAGCTAGCGAAGCTGTGGCAACAGGCCAACAGTTCGTCTCTATGACTGTACGAGCAGTAACAAAAGGTATTAGCTTAACGTATTCAACAGCTAAACCATTAACGAAAGGAACTCTCCTAGCTAGCGTCAAGTCTGCACAGCTTGCCGTAAAAGGAGTCAAAGCTGGCACACATAAAATCGGAGATGGCTCAACTAAGTTCAAAGCACTCGTTAATAAAGGCGATTTACACCCGATAGAGGTATCAAGCGAACTCGTTAAAGACTTCAAGAAAGATTTAAAAAAGCGCGGAGTTGATTTCGCAGTAGAAAAAGGCGCAGACGGAAAGACATACATCCACTTTATCGGTAAAGACGCCGACACGATTAAGCACGCATTATCTCAGGCACGCACACGACTAGAAGGCAGTATTGAGCAGACAAAGCGGCCACAAACACGATCCGATCTCGCCAACCATATCCAGGCTAAGGCGCAAGAAAAGAAACTCACGCCTCCTACCGCAATTCCGAAGCAGACGTTGAAAGCACCTAAACGATGAGGCAAGAACTATCACGCGTTAGGAGAGTGCTCAGCATTATTGCCAGATACGAAGACAGTATCAGGCGACCCCAAGAGCAGCGCTGGACATTAGTAACAGGTCAACCCCAATGGCGTAGCACCAATCATCTTGATCAACAAAATCCCGTCCAAGGAATCAAGCCTTTGGACTTTGATAAGTACTATCAATACGCAGAAAAGTGTTTCCATTACCTACCCTTCGGCCACAGCGTCGATCGCGTTCTGTCCTACACATATGCGGAATACGATGCGGTATTTGTTTGCCGAACCCCATTGATCTATAAAAATATGGGGTGGAGCAGCAATAATATCTTCCATACACAAAAACATATCCATAAAGAGGTAGAACCCGAGCCACAAGGGCACGGTCTAAGTGCCGAAACACTAAAGCAGCTACCAGAGTTATTAGAGAAGCCTGCAGCAGTGTTCAATAGTCTCACTAAAGCTAATGCGTACACTGCGCTCTTGGATGCAAAAGACAATGCTGGCCGAGTCGTACTCGTTGCTTTACAGCCAGACGGTCGAGCATACTACCGAGGGCGATACGTTAATGACGCTATTGCGTTAAGCGTTTACGGCCGAAACAACATTGTGCGATTCATACAACGAAATATCGAAGAGAACACTGTTCGATACATAAATCCAGAAATATTAAAAAGACTCATACCGATACCCGAGCTACAATTGCTCGGCTCGAATATGAGCCTTGATCAGAGTATATCGCAACTACGCACTGCTATTCAATCTCAAACTAGGGACGATCTTGCATCACGAATCTCTGAACGTAGCTCGAATCACTCCACACCATTCCAAGTATCTCCATCCATATCTCCAGAAAGACCTAAACTATGGACAGAATAATGCTCTGCGCACCTATCGGTGGAGCCATAACACAAACTCCTGACGGCGCACGCTTCAGTGTGCGAGTAGGGGATTTGCGAGTAATAGTTGAAGCCCGCGGCGAGGTCGGATCGTTCTTGACCGAGAACACCGATATTTTCCCCGACGGACAAGACGTATTCATATCCGGAACCCTCAATGAAGCTTCAACACCAATAGTGATTGAAGCTACCAACGTTGGTCTACCAGTGATCTAGGGGAGCGTAATGATAACCGATGCTCGAATCCGAATTTTGGGTACGTCAACTCGCGCAGACTTAGACGCATCTCTTGGCCACCTGGCGCCTATTTCAAGCGAAGGACTAGATGAAAGTTCACGATATTTACGTCGAAGCGGTCTGCCTATCGAACCTACACTGATTTTCGATCATCCTCACTTACTTCTCGTATGCCAGGAAGACGACGAACTGTTTATCAAGGCATTAACGTCCGGAAAGCTACTTCATTCAGATCCAGAAGTAGAAATAGAGGTCGATGGTCAAACTGACGTCGTGGCAACAAGAACGAAAACAACTATCTCCCAAACTGTTAGACCGCGGCCACAAACACGCATGGAACTTGCGCTACGCATTATTCAGAATCAAAAAGCCCATAATCAGACACACCCACTTGGCCAGCAACGGAATCGCCAACCGCACATTGAACTGTCTCCTAAAACCGAAAGTAGCCAATCATGACGAGCGCACATATCGTTTTCATCTTTATTCTCGCTTTCGGAGGGTTTTGGGCGGGCGATAAAATCTCCTACCAGATCCGAACAGACCTAGACGCCGGATATGAAATAGCCCAAGTACTCGATAGATTCTGGCTAGACCTCAACAATCCATTCCACCTCTCACTAGAAAAAATTGATCTACTAGCAGGGTTAGGAACAGTCGCTCTTATTGGGCTGGTATGGGCATACAACAGTGTTGGTAAAGGTACGAGACGTCAAGGTGAAGAACACGGATCAGCCTCCTGGGCGCGCCCGTCTCAAATCAATCCGTTCAAAGACAAGAAGCGCTCTAACAACATTCTCTTCACAGCCAGCGAGTCACTATCGCTCGATTCCCGTAAAACGCAGCGCAACCTTAATGCGCTTGTTATTGGCTCGTCGGGTTCAGGTAAATCCCGCTATTTCGTCTTACCAAATCTCCATCAAGCCAACACGTCGTTTGTAGTCACTGATCCTAAAGGGGAGCTTGCAGCTCAAACAACACCCTATTTAGAGAAGCAAGGCTATAAAGTCCGCTACTTAAACCTCATTGATCCTGGACTATCATGTACCTACAATCCATTGGCTTACTTCAACGACGCACAGCCAGAAGTAGACGTGATGATCATGACAGAAAACTTCATCACCAACACCACAGGCAAAAAGAACGCCGGTGGCGATTTCTGGGAAAAAGCAGAAAGAGCACTACTCAATGCACTCATTTCCTACATCTACTTCACTAAAGGCAAGGACGGCACTCTGATCGACGTCGTTGATCTTCTAGCGAAGATGCAAGCATCTGAATCCAACGAAGATCTTAAATCTGACGTCGATTATATTTTCGATGCAATCACTGAAACAATCAATGAATACGATAACGATGACGAACAAGATCAGTGGGGGCAAGAAGCTGTAGACGCACTCAACGGCCTACGTTTCGCAGCATCTCAGTACAACACCTACACCCAAGGCGCAGGAGAAACAAAGAAAAGCGTTATCATCTCCCTCGGAGTACGCATGGCGCCATTACACATGGCGCCGATACGAAAGCTCCTAGCCACAGACACAATAGAATTTGATCGCGTTGGCCAAGAAAAGACCGCTCTATTCCTGATCATTCCGGATACACACGCAGCATTTACGTTCCTGGTATCTATCTTCTATGAGCAATTCTTTGAAAAATCCATCTATATAGCCGACCACACACCAGAACGACGCCTGCCCTATCTTGTCCAGTGCTTCATGGACGAGTTTGCCAACATCGGAAAAATGCCGTCATTTGAACGCAAAATTGCCGTTATGCGGAGCCGTGGCATATCGACGTCGATCATCATTCAGAACTTCTCCCAGGGCAAAGCACTCTACAAAGATGATTGGGAAACCATTGTTGGTAACTGCGACTCACTTTTATTCCTCGGTGGTAACGAGAAATCAACCACTGAATACATTTCCAAGCTCGTGGGTAAACAAACACTGGCATCTACCGACACATCTGAGTCAAAAGGTCGTAACGGGTCATGGACACTGCAAAATCGCACCCTTGGCCGTGACCTCATAACCCCCGATGAAGTCGGGCGCATGGACGGCCATAAATGCATCTATGTATTACGCGGCTTGCCACCTTTCTTCTCACAAAAGCTACCAGCACCCAAAATGTGAAACAACACCTTACTGAAATACAAACAATCGGCTGTAAAGCTTGGAAGCTTTACAGCCGATTGTTTTCCTCCTCTTATCTTCCTAAGTCATTACCCTTTCGCTGTCCAATGTCAGGGTGGCGACTATCGTTAGCTTTGGACGATACGGCGACTGCCTTGTTGACCTTACCTTGGATCTTTTCTGCTAGATCTGTACGCGTAGAAAGGCGATGTTGTTCTATATCCCTTAGTACAAATTCTCCGTCTAGAGCGTCACCTAATTTTGAATAATTTTGTTGATTGTCAAATAGTGACCCTGATTTGGAGAGATCCCACTGTGCCAGAATCTCTCCAGTAGGCCTATACATCACCATAGGACACTTAGAGATACTGGCACCCCTTCCTTCGTCGATAAGTTCTTTACCTTTGACGGAAAGTGGGCTAACTACGCTATACGGAAGGTCATATATTTCAAAATCTTTGATGAGTTCGGGATAGTTTTTATCACCATCAAGATGAGCCATAGTAGGATCAGCACAAATCACCAAATACTTATTAGTGGCACGCTCCGGAGTGATAAGCGTACGTTCATCAAAAGCAAGAGGATCATGCCTAAGCGCATCAAACGAGTCATATGAATCATGTACCTTAATATTTGGGTAACTAGCGTCATCTGCAAGAATATACACATCTTTATAAAGTCTATCTTCTTCAGACATATAATCATCATCCCGCCCAAATAATGTTTCGGCCATGTCATACTCCCAGAGTTCTTCCGGACTCCTCTCCAGCGTTGGGTAAGCAGACATGTCGATTTCGATTGGAACCCATACGGAATCACCCGTAGGTTTGGCAACGACGCCGGAAAGGGTGGGATCCCATGAGTGCTCAACCTCTCTCTTTAAAGGGTGTTTGGGAAAGTCACTAACATCGCCCGTTTCTTCAAACTGGCGCATATAACTGCTATCCACACGGATAGCTGCTTTTAGCCATGGAAAATCCCTAAGCTCTTCCCATCCACGCTTAGCAATATGATTCCAGTAGCCTTTATCCAGAGTATGACCATGCCAACTATAATTAGAATATATCTTCAAATGAGAGACATACTTGCTCTCCATAATATTGCTAAACGCATCTAGCGGGTAAGTCTGATCCATTACGGTTTTCCTTTCAAATATTTTTAACTGGGTTTGGTTTTATGCTTCGCCTACAAGCGCTTTAGCGAATTTTCCGGAGGACAGCACGAGGAATATAAACCCGATAGGAACCGCTACGAGGTTCACGAAGTTCGCCATGACATCGTCTACTGTTGGGTTTTCCCCCAGATCTGTACCAGCTCCTTGGAATTTGGCAAAGATGATCAGGACAAGGATGATCGTAAACCCGTGAAGCATCGCCGTTGCATACTTCTTGAGGTATCCGATCGAGATTTGCTTCGTCTCGGTATGACCCAAGAACGCTAACGGTAGAGTTGCCCCAGCAGAAAGTATGTATATCTCAGCAAATCGCAAGAGAACAACGATTTTTACGACAACGCCACCGATCATTGAAATCAGCCAGGGCAAGAATAGAATGATCATTGCGCCGATCATATCTAGAGTGTCCATATCAAGATCACCTATATTGACGGGGTTAGCCTGTATGACTGTTGCATGCTTTTTCAATCCGTTAATAAGTGTTTCGCCAGCTTCGTTAATAGCTTTGAGAATTAGATCTACATTTTGAATAGCGACAATAAGAAGTGCAGCCTTGATCATGATTGTGCCAATGACTTGCACGCCCATCTTAGAATCGCCTTCAAACTTCGTCGAAACTCGTGCTAGCTCTAACACCAGGATGATGGCCACGACTGACGCAGCCACCGGCTTCACAACCGTCGAGTTGACCGTTAGCGCGACTTGATATGCGGACGCACTATAACCAGCGACTGAATCATAGAGGCCTTCTGTATGGTTGAAGAATCCATTTCCCAGGATATCTTCGAGCATTTTCTTTATGTATTCTTCCATCTTCTCAGCCTCCTAAAGCTGGATTATGACGGATAACTACGCGTCCAGTGTTCATCATTGGACGTAACTGGTTTTCAGGCAGAACACGAACAAAATATTCGCCACCGCCGTAGTTTTCTGTGGTGATCGTGCCGTCAGGCGCAACTGAGGAAACGTATGCGACATGACCAAATTGAGCGGAACTGCCAAAGGCTCCTGGCTTGAAAGAGATAACATCTCCTGGCTTTGCTTGCTCCGGCGCTCGAACGGTTCCCCATCCAGGCATATTCCCTGGATCACCCCATTGACCACCGTTACCGCCTGCTGGGGTTAAAAATGGATAAGTGTAATGCCATTGAGTCTCTTTACCTTGATAGGTCACACCCATATCTCGATTGACTCTCCAGAAGACAAAATCAGTGCAATTTCCGAAGTAGTAACGCGTTTCGTAGTTAGGGGTATTGTAAACACCAGTGACGTTACCTGCCGCATCTCGCACGAGATCTTTCCACGGGTAATCATCTCCTGCGCCACCAACCGATCCTGCTGAGACGACAGCATATTTAGTGGCAGCAAGTTCTTTGATCCGCTTGACGTAGTTTTGAGTCTCAGCAAATGGCGGGATTCCATGGAACGTCAAAACGTTTCCTAGACCAGCATTATAAGCAGCTAAAGCTAGATCAATTGACCCGCTCAAACCGTGGCGTTTAAGTGCATCAACTTGGCCACACATGTAGTGACCTTGCGAAATAATCGCATCGGCTGGATCAAACGGATCAGCTTTACCATCACCGTTCCCATCTCGTCCGACAGATGCCCACGTTCCTGGCATGAATTGACTAATACCTTGGGCACCAACTGGAGACTGCGCTCTGGGATTCCAGCCCGATTCTGTATCAATCTGTGCAGCAATGATCGACGGCGTGACTTCTGGACAAATTGATCCTGCATCCAGAACATATTTTGCATATTGTGGCGGAACATTAACCGACAGCTCAGATTTCTTTTGCTCTTCTAAATACATTCCAGTGATCCACGATGGGAAAATTGAAACCAGAGCCATAAGTGAAACAACCACTGAAACAATCGCCATAATAATAGGCGTAGTGGCTGACGCTAAGGCCGCAGCCACACGTTGCATTACAGCCATCGTGACTTTCGTTACGGCTTCAGCACTGCGATTAACAAATGATGCACGAGTTTTCCCCACGCTCGTATTTGCCGCAGTTCTACGCCCTTGCTGCTTAGCTACACGCATATTGCGCTTCATTGCCCGACCCGCACTTGATCCAGCTTTCTTCACGCCTTTCCAACCAGTTCGAGCAACAAACTTTGAAGCAGACGTCGAAAGATGCACACCATCAGCCGCGCGACGAGAACCAAATTGAGAGAGTATCGACTTAATTGTGTCGCTACCGTCATCCGTGGTGGACTGACCGTCTTTTATGTGAACGTGAGAATACTTAGCCCCTGTTTTGAGTCCACCATAGGCTTTTCCACCAACAAAGACTCCAGTCTTACCAACCGCCTTCCCAGCCTTTCCAACGCGCTTAGCGTTTTTAATAGCTGATGCCTTTGATAAGTACTCCGGCTGACGGAACGGGGAAATGTCCCGGCGCACATGCTGGGATACCAGGTTTACTGAACCGACTTCCCTAAATCGTGCCATGTCTAAACTCCTAACCTGCCGTACATGCCTGCATGTACGGCAGTGCCGGCATTTCTAAAAGCTAGATACTTCTTCAAATCTGGTAGAGAATACTTTGAAAATCCGTTGAGTCGAATCCATCGTGTTATCAAATGGAATAACCGCCTTACCAACTTTCATTAGCCCTCTACCTGGCTCAACATTCGTAAAATATCCACGTTGTTGATTCGATAAGTGCAGCAAGCTAGCTAATGCATCAGCATCTGTAGATTGCTGATTCAGTAGGAAGAGACCATCTGAGTTCGATAGCATCAGGCGTGCACGCTCATTAATCAGTAGCTCTTCGATATTCTGTGTAATACCGGTAGCGGCTGCTCCGTATTTACGCACTCGTTTAAACATCGATTGGCAATAAGCACCCGCATAGTCATTATTGAAAAGTAAGTGGAATTCATCGATGTAAACCCAGGTACGCACACCACGGGCTTTATTTCGCACGATCCGTGCCCAGATCTCTTCCAAAACCACCATCATGCCGAAAGTTTGAAGATCCTTCGACAGCTCAGCAATGTCATAAATAGTGACTCGATTGGATGCATCAACGTTGGTTTGTCGCGCAAATCCTTGCGCACTTCCTCGCGCATACATCTCTAATCCAGTAGCTACTTCTTGAGCTTCTGCTTCTGGTTCGTGGCGCAGGGCCTCGTAAAGATCCTTGAGGGTAGGTGCTGGGATATCACTCGTCCAGTATGTGCTGTAAAGACTTGCCACCACTCGATCAATGATCGAGCGCTTTGCAGGGGTTAGACCGTCTGCACCACCCAGCAACACTTCGCACAAGCTAAGGACAAAACCGCACTTGTTGCGCACCGGATCACCGTCAGAGACATTCGTAAACTCTTTACTCAAATCCATCGGATTAATGGCATCTTCTGATCCAGCTGAAATAACCACAGTCGTTGCTTTCATTTCTTTTGCTAGAGCTGGATATTCGCGTTCAGGATCAATAATCAAAATCTCATCATTAGGCCGACGCAGGAACGTTTGATTCATTTCAAACTTGGCAAATTGCGATTTACCAGAGCCAGTTGTACCCAAGATGAAGCCGTTAGAGTTCATTCCTTTCGCACGGTCTGCCATGATCACATTCTTCGATAGCGCATTGATTCCGTAGAAATTTCCACTGCGTTCAAGCAGTTCTTGCGTAGTAAATGGAATCATTACCGCACCAACAGCAGTAGTAAGCGTTCGATACATCGGAATCTTGCATAATCCCAGCGGCAAGCAAGCGTTGAGACCGTCAATCTGCATATATCTGAGATTTTCAAGCGAGCATGAATGCTTTCCAGCAACACGTCGCACGCGTTTAACCGCTTCTTCAAGCTCTTCTTGAGAGCCCGCAGAAACTCCGATAATAATGCGTGTGGTGAACAGTTTTTCATTCGACTGCTCTAGCTGCTGACGAAGCTCAACAGCCTCAGTATGGGACGCTTCTAGTTCATGAGGAACCAGATCAATATCCATGTTTTGCTTGGCCAACTTACGGCGTTCATTCGCCATCTGGATATCCATACCCGCAATTTGACGCTTGACGAGATCTAAACCTTCTGCCTGATCAAGAGGATCAAAATGAATAGACACAGTAAGATCTGCAGGAATTTCAGCTAGCTCTTTCAGAACACGATCACTCATCCAATTAGGCATCTTACGCAAGATCATTGTCTGCCAATAACGATCTTCCCCAGAGTAAAGAACCAGCCGATCAGAATCCGACCGATCAATCGACCAAGGAGCAACAAAGTCCTTCGTCTTAGCCTTCTTCTGTCCAACCATATCCGCGTAACTGAAATCGTTGGGAGCATCTGGACGTAACATCTGCTGCAGCAACCTTACGCGCTGGTCACCGCTGATCTGCTCAGCACGGCAACCACCAACTTCACGTAATGCCGCAATATCCTCCGCTGCCATACGAGACAAGACAATTTTTGCCTCTTCAAACGACTCAGCCTCAATTTGGAGCGTCACGTATTTTTCAGTAACCGTATTGTTTCTACCCGACTCAAGCCTGCGCGAAATAAGCTGGTTATACTCATCGCGCTGCGAATCAAAACCATCATCTTGAGATGAAAGTTCAATACTCTCCATCAACTGGGCTTTATCAAGAACTCGGTTAACAATAGAAACTTGCACGTGATGCCCAGCTAAATGTCCATTGAGGAAGCGTGCATACTTTTCAACCAGGCCTTCTTGCACCTCATTAGGAGCAAGCTGGTAGTCAATATCAGACAATTGCAGAGTAATTGAATACTTATTTCCACCGAGATACGCAATACCCGATTCCGTAATTGCCTCATAGTGAATCAGAGACTGGGCATTTTTCTTTTCTTTACGAGCGACTTTACGTTGCTCATTATTCTCATTGCTTTCAGTTGCCTGCTTCTGGCGGGCAGCTCTTGCGGCCATTCTTTTGCCGACCATTTTCTTCCTCCATTAAGTCCTGCTCAAAAACGAATACTTTTTTGCCTTGACGCCAGTCCCACGCATAGCTGAAATACTTTTCGAATGGAACGCCCATCGGGCGTACCCATCCAAGAGCAACAGCGGGCACTGAAAGTAGCGTCACTATAACAACGCCAAGATTTTCGTACCCTGCTAGGTAGCACACTGCGAAACTGCCAGCAATAAGAGGTGCCGCCAAAGCAGCTACACCAAGCTGACGCCAGGACATGCCAAATAGCACTCGTGGCTGATACGCAGTAACTTCACGCGGTACACGCACTTCCAGTGCCACGCTAGCCTCCTTAGATCTGCACCTGTGAAAACAGTGCCGCAGCAGCAATAATCATGCCGCCACCAATGGCCTGCCACATACCGGCTTGAGTTTGGGGGCCGTTATGATCCTTCAAGCCCCCCGCTAGAGTGATCACACCCCAAACGCACCATAAACCTCCACCAACAATGGCGAACTTCGTAAATAATGCAATAGCTTGTGCCAGCATCTTCTTTTCCTTCCACTAAATATGGTTACTGATCTGAGTTCACACTCTTGTATGCGAACTCTTCCATCCCGCCAGGCATATAAACTTCGCAAATTACCTAAACCACCCAACGGAATGAAGTTTTTGGGTGCACTTGTCCAAGGTGATGTGCATTTGTCTTTTCTACTTAGGCGTACTTGACCTAATTATCGAGCGCATCATCTGGATCAAGTGCCTGCGGTGCACCTGGATTAATATTCAACGCCGCAATACCATTTTTAAGTTTTCTAGTAGCTTCACGCAGATTATCTTTTGAAGCAATCAGATCATCTAAAAGACCTTGATCATCAGCGACATTTAATGCTTCACCACGTTTACCAATACTTGCAATGACTTTTTCTACGTGGTTAATCTCGTTTTGAGCAAGCTCAATCAGCCCAGACTCAGCGCCAGCTGAACTAGCAACAGCCGCTTTAGCCTCACTTAGATACGCTTCGGTGCGTTCAACTTCCTTGGCCACTTCAGTCTTGAAGAACCCAGATTTTACATCCATTGAATGCTGCGCCTTATCCATACCGGCGCGCAAATCTTCGCTGATCTCTTTTATCCGCACCTGGTCATTTTTAAGCGCCACCAAAGTTTCACTGCCATCACTCACAGAGTCAAGATCAATCACCTTGGCATCAAAAGCAGCAGCATCTTTATAAGCTTGACTTACAGGAGCACAAGTAACCCGCGAGCCAGTAATAATCTCACACCGACTCACTACATCCTTGGCCTGACTACGCAGGTCATCAAATTCTTTCACTTGCTCATTAAAAGTTGGCACCAAACGAGCAAGCTCTTCAGCGTCAGCGTCCGGCGTGCGCCACCACGCTAACGCCACGCCAACGACAACTACGCCAGTCAGACCGACAATCCATTTACGAGAATTCGCATTCATTATTCTTCCCCTTCGCTTCGTTTCTTTGATTGGAGATTATTAGCAGGGCTAAACAAATTGGATGCTTCTTTCCACTTCTTCATTGATCGAACGACAGCTTGCCGCTCTTCTGGACTAATGTCCGGCGGAGGCGGCGGAGAATCGCTACGAGTAGAGCGATCCGCCTCCACCGGAAAACCTATCGGCACCTCACATAAATCTTTCAGACGGGAAATCAATAATCCTGGCGGATTAACCACATTTGGCGGTAATGGATTATCAGCAAGACGCCCACGTATCTTCAACACGCTCCATCCAGAATCAAGCAAATCATCCAAAAGACCAGAGACGCGCATTGCTGCTTTGCCCATCAAACCTCGACGTTGTTCTGGAGGAATAGCCGCATTGATAACCTTCCAATTGGCAAGCTTGCCACCCTTAACCGGAACAGCCACTTCTTCGGAAGGTAAAGGATGCGCCTTCTTCGGTTCCTTCACTTCGACAACTTCAGAATCGCTAACGGGAGCTGGGGTCGAACTTGCACGCCGGTACGAACGATCCTTAGAAACTTGAGAAGCAATAACAGTTTGCTTCAACTCCCTACCAGGAATCGCAAAATCAGGATGGGATGGGCACGAGACAATCTCTGACGTTGTAAAACCAAGCCCGATCATCATCTTTTCAGCATCCTCGAAAGCCTCAGCTGGAGTTAAAGGCACATCAGAGATAATGGTGAGTTCGCGAATTTGACCATCACGACGATGTTGGAAACGGAACCTATAATTCAACGCTTCTAATTCTTTCAAAGCCGCACGTGTAGCCTTCTGACCCAAACCTCGGCCAGCAAGTTCACGGTAACCAACCTTAACCCCAGGAGGAAGCGACAAACACAGAACAATGAGCCCTAAAGCGGCATAAGAAAGCTCTTTGTTGTGAACCAACGTGTTCGGCACCGCGGTAGCCCCGCGGCGTACAACAAAGAAATCTCCACCAGCCATGACTAGCCCTCGTCAACTTCCTCAACAACAACCGGCTTCAAAATAGCCTCAATATCAGAACGGCGAAAAAACTTCCGTCCACTGGGCAGCTCAACAAACGGAATTTTCCCTTGACGCGCCCAGCGATACAAGGTTGCAGGAGTTGTTTCAGGGAGCAACAAAGCAGCATCATCCGCCGCCAGTAGCTCGCCAGCCTTACTTTCGTCTGTTAGTTTTTCTTTCACACGAAAGACAATACACTATTTCAATAAAAAACAAAACATTTGATTGAAGCGATTTCTTACATCTGTTACACTTTATTTATGAACATCGGACAGAACACATTCAGCACATCCAATCAAGCGATTGGCATGACAGTAGCTCAACAGCTATTTGCGCGAGGAATGACGCGTGCAGAACTTGGCCATGCGCTCGGAGTTACTGGACAAGCGGTGTCTTCACGACTCCACGGAAAAGCAAATTGGACAGCCGATGACCTTTTAGCTACTGCTGAGCTTTTTCAAATTTCGGTAAATGATCTCATGCCCACAAAAGATGAGAACGGCAACTGGTTACCTGCGCCATTTAGTGGATATGCGAAAACCCCCGCTTTCGCAGGGGCTTCGGATGAGAGCCGCCTGTGGGAATCGAACCCACGACCTTCTCATTACGAGTGAGACGCTCTGCCGACTGAGCTAAGGCGGCGGATCGAAATGACTTAACTTTTCGAGCCGTTTGCTTTACAGCTATAACAATGTAACCGAATATCACTGCCAAACACAACCGGGCATAGATACTTCCATGACATTTCGCTGTAAATCACATGGATATAATTGTGGGAGTAGTGCGGAAAACTTCCGTACCACTCCCACAATTCGCGCTAACAACAATCTACGTTGAGTTACCTAGCTAGCTCACCTTCGCGTGCTACTGCGCCGGGCAGCGCAGGCCGTCTTCGGGAACGGTTCCGTTGAGCAGGTATGCGTCGAGCGAATCCTTCACGCACGGACCGGATGGGCGACCGTAAGCAGTATGGCCTTCACCTTCCCAGGTTACAAGAACAGCATTATCGAATGCCTTTTCGAAGGCAACTGCCCACTCGTATGGAGTTGCCGGATCGCCAACGGTTCCTACGACGACGATCGGATCCGAACCCGGTGCAGTAAATCGCTTGATGATGTCGTGGTCTGGTTTTGGCATCGCCTGGCAGGTTGCCTGCGAGAACCCCATTAAGTCACCGAAGAGCGGAGATTCATTCTTGAGCTCTTCACTCAGGCGATCCCAATCGGCTGGCGTTCCTTCGATAATCGAATCTGCACAGTTAATAACCGTATTTGCTTCCATCGAGTTATTTTTAAATTCACCAGATGGCGTACGTCCGGTATAGGCATCGAAGAAGAGCTGGAATAGGTTTCCGGTTCCGTCATTCTTAACTTCTTCAATTGCTTGGGAGAGATATGGCCATGAACTATCGTCATACAGTGGAGTGATGAACCCCAACAGTAAACCAGATTGAGTCAATGGACGCGCCTTATCAGCAGTTGGTATAGGCTGATTTCCAGCTTTGTCAAACATTGCACGAATCTCATCGCGCGCCTCATCACGAGTTCCCGTAAACGGACACTTGTCGGAGGCTAAGCAATCGTCAATGAAATTGTTAGTAGCAAGCTCGAAGCCTTTCATTTGGGCTTTTTGCTGCTCATATTGTGAAACATCAGAATCGACAGCACCATCAAGAATGACACGGCCAACATTAGCTGGGAATAGCTGTGCATACATACCGCCCAGGGATGTTCCGTAAGAGAAACCGACATAGTAGAGCTTCGGATCACCAACAAGATGGCGGATCACATCCATATCGCGAGCTGCTTCTTCAGTTCCGGAATACTTCACAAGTTCGCCAGAATTTTGGGCACACTTGTTTGCGTACTCAACTTCGGCCGCACGCGATTGCTCACGCCCCTCCGGAGTATCTGGGTAAGTCATGGCAAGATAGTCGTCTAGTTCTGCGTCAGAAACACAATCAACCGGAGTTGATTCCCCGACACCACGCGGATCGAATCCGATAATGTCAAAACTACTGGTGATGCGATCAGTAAAGAACTGGGCAGCGCTTTCTGCCATTTCTTGACCGCCACCGCCAGGACCGCCGGGGTTAGCAAGCAACGAACCAATCTTCTCGCCTTCTGCATGCCGGCGCTTGATCTTCAACTCGATCGTGACACCCTGCGGATCAGCATAGTTAAGTGGAACCGTCATTGTCGTGCAATCCAGGCCCGTTCCACACTCTTCCCAATTCAATTCCTGGGTGTAGAACTGTTCCAACCCGTCGGGAATTTCCGGCATCGGTGCATCAATTGCTTTGGCTTCGATCGACGCCATCGTATCCGACGACGATTTCCCTTCCGTCGAATCTTTACCTGACGTCACCTCAGCAGTGCCGGCACAACTCCCTAAGAGAAGCACTGCACTACCAAGTGCTGCTATTGCACGTTTCTTCATCTGGTTCCTTACCTTTAAGGACGCCGACTATCGGAGTCCAACTAAAACACTTTCCATCACTAATTGCGCTGGCACATTAGCACGTAATCGCGCCCGACCTTGACTGATGCGATCAAGTTTTTCTAACGTATCGTGGGTTGTTGACGAGGCGGCGATTCGATCGATCGCCTGCTCGTAATCAACATTAATCAGCTCGACATTACCACCCATTTGTTGTACCAAGACATCACGATAGAACGAGAGCATATAGACCATTTCCCGATCGAGGACATCGCGTTCTTGGCGGGTTTGACGACGGCGAGCTGCTTCGGCACTTTCTTTGACTTGGCTTCGAACGGCAGCCGGTACTTTCGACGTTGCATCTAGCCCTAAAGCAGCCATGCGCTTTTCTTCAAGCACCTTGCTGTCTTCTTCGAGGGCTTCCTTTTTTGTTGTCCCATCACCTCGCATCGCAATGGTATCCGCGAGCAAATGGGCACCAAGGGCAGCATCACCCACGCCTTTAATCTTGGCTAGAATATTAAGCGTTTTGCTACGAATCGAAGCCGCATGCGGATCGGTAGCAAGCGCCCGCGCTAAACCGATATGTGACTGCGCTGCACGGGCCGCAACGAGGGCTGCATGTGGCTCCACCCCATCGCGCTTGACCAACAAATCAGCCACTTGTTGGGCCTGCGGAGTCACCAAATTGATATTCCGGCAACGCGAACGAATAGTTGGCAACACATCTGCTGCAGCCGCAGTACATAGCATCCATACCGTGCGCGCACCCGGTTCTTCGATCGCTTTCAACAACACGTTAGTGGTCCGAGTGAGCATCCGATCGGCGTCTTCAATGATAAGAATCCGCCATGCACCACTTGTTGGTGCCACGTACGAACTGGCGACATATTCACGAACTTGCTCAGCGGTGATCGTCACTTGATCGGTAGATACGAGCGTGACGTCAGGATGGTTGCGTTCTAAAACCGACACACATTGTGGGCAGATCCCACATCCTCGAGTCGGCCCGGTACACAGCAATGCTCCAGCCAAGCTCAACGCGGCCAGAGAACGCCCAGATCCGGGCGGGCCGGTAAACAACCACGCTTGACTCATCGCCTGAGCAGAAACTGCCGAAGCGTTATGCTGATTGGCAGAACGCGCAGCATCAGCTGCTCGCTGTAACTCGTGAACAGCAACCTCTTGTCCAATCAGATTGTCAAAGATACTCATAGGTCAAGACTACCGGGAGCTTCCACCACTCGGCGAGTGAGATCTATGCTGTGCGCAGTGGCGAGCCGCTTTTGTACTACTGCTCGAATCTCCTGTTCGATGGCCGGAATAGTTGCAGTGGCATCAATCGTATGCCAGCGTTGCGGATCGGCTTGCGCCAATTGGCAAAATTCTTCCCGGACTCGTTGATGGAATTCGATGCCGGCCGCTTCGAGGCGATCTTGTTCGGCACCAACACGCTCGCGCCCAACCTCGACCGGCACGTCTAGCAAGAACGTTATGGCCGGCATATGGCCATCGACTGCCCATAGCGATAAATCGCGAACTTCTTGCTTATCCAGTGACCGCGCCGCACCTTGATAGGCAACCGAGGAGTCGAGAAAACGATCAGTGATCACTATTTCTCCGCGCTCAAGAGCTGGCAGAATCTTCGTCTCCATGTGGTGTGCCCGATCGGCGGCATAAAGCAGGGCTTCTGCGCGCGGACTTACCTCACCACCATGAAGTAGCAGGTGGCGAATATGCCCACCGAGTTCGGTTCCCCCAGGTTCCCGGGTGACAACGACGCTGTAGCCTTCAGCTTCCAGCCATGCGACTAAGCGTTGGACTTGGGTGGATTTTCCCGAACCGTCGCCTCCTTCAAAGGAGATAAACAAACCCGACATACGTTATGCCTTCTTCGCAGCGTCTGCCTCCGGAGCAGAAGCCTTCTTCGCAGCCGGCTTCTTCCCGGTGGTTTTCTTCGTCGTCGACTTCTTGGCAGCTGTCTTCTTCTTACCAGCACCCGTCACGGTTCGCTTGGTTGCATTGCGCTTCTTCGGTCCGCCTTGCTCAGCAATCTTCAACCGACGCTGAACCAACAGATCTTGGGCACGCTCGGCAGTGATCTGGTTAGGATCTTCTGACCGTGGCAGGGAAGCATTGGTTTCGCCGTCGGTCACGTACAATCCAAATCGACCGTCTTTGAGTAAAATCGTGCCGCCAGAAACTGGATCTTTGCCGAGTTCAGCCAGCGGTGGTTGTGCTTGACGCTTGCCGCGCTGCTTGGGCTGGGCAAAAATATCTTTTGCTTCGTCGAGCGTAATCGTGAAGATTTGTTCTTCAGATTCAAGCGATCTCGAATCGGAGCCCTTGCGCATGTACGGACCGAAACGTCCGTTGTGTACCGTCACCAACTCCTCGTCAATTTCACCGAGTTCGCGCGGCAACGACAACAACTGTAATGCCTGCTCAATCGTAACCGTATCCGGATTCATTGACTTGAAGAGTGAAGCCGTTGCCGGCTTCGGCTTGACCTTGGAAACCTTGCCAGTCGGAGTCAGCTGTACCGCATCGTCAGGCACGACTTCGGAAACGTATGGCCCGAATCGGCCATCTTTGACAACGACATCCCAGCCCTTTTCGTTTTGACCTAAAACTCGATCTTCTTGCATGGCAGCATCAAGGAGCTCGTGAGCTTTGGCAACTGTCAGTTCATCTGGCGCAACCTCTGGCGGTACCGAAGCACGCTTGCCAGCCGTACCATCAGACTTGGTCTCTTCGAGGTATGGCCCGTATCGACCAACACGAACCGCGATATTGTCACCAATATCAATAGTGTTCACCGCGCGCGCATCAATATCGCCGAGGCCATCGACTTGGTCACGCAGTCCCTTTTTCTCGTCAGCACCGCGGTAGAAACCGCCCAAGTATTCCACCGGGTCTTCTTCACCGGCAGCGATCTTATCGAGGTCTTCTTCCATGTCTGCTGTGAAGTCGTAATCAACCAGATCGGGCAGGTTCTCTTCAAGTAAACGAATGACAGCGAACGCCAGCCAAGTAGGAACAAGCGCCTGGCCTTTGCGGTCGACATATCCGCGATCGGTAATCGTAGAAATCGTTGTAGCATAGGTGGAAGGACGACCGATGCCTTTTTCTTCCATCGTTTTAACCAGCGACGCTTCGGTGTAGCGTGGCGGCGGCGCAGTTTCGTGGCCACCTGCTTGAGCTTCAACGTTAGTAACCGTCTCGCCTTCGGCTAGTTCTGGCAACTGGGACTCGGCTTGTTCTTCGTACCGCTTCTTATCTTTACCTTCTTCGTATGCGGCCATGAAGCCAGGGAAGGTGATGATGGTTCCGGAAACACCCAAACGCGCTTCACTTCCGACGACGTTATCCAACGATGCAGTCAACCGGATGGAGGCGGTCGATCCGGTTGCATCCGCCATCTGCGAGGCAACCGTACGCTTCCAAATCAATTCATACAGCGCAAATTCGCGCCCGCGGAGCTCACTTGCCACCTGCGCGGGAGTACGGAATGAATCACCGGCTGGGCGAATAGCTTCGTGAGCCTCTTGTGCACCTTTAGATTTAGTCGAGTAAATGCGCGGCTTATCCGGCAGGGAATGCGCGCCGTACATGTCCTTGATCTGCGAGCGCGCAGCGGCAATAGCTTGGCTGGACAGATTCACCGAATCGGTACGCATATAGGTAATGAAACCGTTTTCGTACAGTGACTGTGCCACTCGCATGGTATCTCGCGAATTCATGGAAAGTTTACGCGATGCTTCCTGTTGCAAGGTCGACGTCGTAAACGGCGCAGCTGGACGACGGCGGTACGGTTTCGTCTCCACGCTCACAACCGTGGAGTTCCCGGAACTGAGCAAGGCGGAGATGGCCTGCGCATCATCTTCGGTTAGTACCCGAACGCCTTCTTTGGCTGATTTCGGCTTGAGCTGACCGTCATCGTCGAAATCTTTACCGACGGCAACGCGAGCACCATCAACATCAAGTAGTTTGGCGGTAAACGACTCGGAATCTTTTGCCATCTCGACGGCGACATCCCAATAACCGGCAGGTACAAAAGCCATACGTTCACGTTCGCGTTCAACAACGAGGCGGGTGGTGACGGACTGTACGCGGCCAGCAGACAAACTCGGAGCAACCTTGCGCCAAAGCAATGGAGAAACTTCGTAACCGACGAGACGGTCAAGAATACGGCGGGTTTCCTGGGCGTCAACTAGTTTCGTATCGAGATCGCGGGTAGCTTCCAATGCACGCTGGATTGCTTCCTTGGTGATTTCATGAAACACCATACGCTTGACTGGAATCTTTGGCTTAAGAACTTCGAGCAGATGCCAAGCGATGGCCTCTCCCTCGCGATCCTCATCAGTTGCGAGCCACAGTTCGTCTGCTTTCTTCAAGGCAGCCTTGAGCTCGGTAACCTTTTTCTTCTTATCTGTATTGACCACATAGTAAGGCTCGAAATTGTGCTCCACATCCACAGCGAACTTGCCGAACGAACCCTTCTTCATATCTGCTGGCAGATCAGAGGGCTTGGGCAGGTCACGAATATGACCAACACTGGCTGTTACTTCATACTCATCACCGAGAAAGTTGGCGACAGTACGCGCCTTGGCAGGAGACTCTACAATCACAAGCTTTGTCACGTTACATCCTTATATATAGGAGGGGTCTGGTTGTAAACATACCGCATCTGTCCCACACAAACGCAAATCAATCCACAACTTCGGCGTTTTCCACTACCGCAAGCATGCCAAGTTCAAGCATGTGGACAACCTTCGGGATGAGGTCTTCGCGCAACTCAACACTATCAATTTCTAAGACTTGTGCTAGCGCCACAATAATCTGCTCAACCGTCAATTCACCGTCACAAACCGAGACAAAACCAGCTAAAACCGTATCTGCCTGGACCTGATCAGAAAACGAACGACTCGATGCAAACGAAATCAGCCACGGGTCAGCGTCACCCGGATGATAATGCCGATGCTCCTCGATACCCGAATTGGACAAACGTAACGAAGACAACGTTTCTTCATCCAAATGCTGAGCGCGACGCATAGCCTCAATAACACTGAGCATATCCTGGGGCGCCGCACCGCGTAAATCAAAGAACTTTTTCGCCGGCGCTGCCGCCGTGCCTCCGGCTGTACCGCCCATAACTAGATAACCAAATCCGATATGGGAAACATTGCGCGCCCTAAAATCCCCCAACCAGGCCCGATAAGCCGGCGCATAATCCGTATTCCCAGCACGCAAACCACCGTCGTGTAACCACATTTCTACATAACCATCGACGGCGATCACCTCACGCTGGATCACCAACGCAGATAGTTCCGTCCCGGCAAACCACTGGCGCGGATGGGCATCCCACTGCGGTTCGTTCCCACCGACGATCTCCCAGTTAGCCAACATGTACGCCGAACCGTTAGGTGACAAATAATCACCCACCGCCCCCACAACAGTTGCCGCCAACGTATCGCCCGGCACACCACCATCTCGATATTCCATCGTTCCTAAGTTGTCGCGCACCTCACCTGGCGTGATCACAAACGGTGGATTAGAGACGACGACGTCGAACGTCTCACCGGCAACCGGATCGAAGAGAGAGCCTTCCCGTACATCGATCTCCACCCCGTTCAACGTGGCGTTGAACCGGGCATATTCTAAAGCTCTGGTGGAAATATCCGTCGCGACCGCCACTGCGCCGGCTTTTGCCGCCAAAATCGCGTGGATACCGCAACCGGTTCCCAGATCCAACACTCGCTGACCTGGTGCATAATGGGCAAGACTGGCCAAGGTACGGGTAGCCCCGCCAACTCCCATCACATGATCAGTTTTATGCCGGGCGCCTTGAAGGGAACCCCGATCAGAAGCCATCCACACCAACTGCTCGCCCACGGCAACCGGAACAAGTTGGAAGCGCGAACGTACCTGATCGCCGTCGACTTCTTCAACCAGTTCTGCCACCCCCGGAAATCCTCCCGCAGCGTGATATGTTTGCGGAATCGCACGTTCAACGTCGTCTACCGAAACAGTATCGCCGGTCCACCACAAGCGCACCAACAAACCTAGCTGGCCGCCGGCAGCTTCCGCTGCAACCTGGGCAGGCACCGCTTCGTCGCGTGTCAAAGCCGCGAGCGCGCTTTCGCCAAGTAAGTCAGCGATCTTTGCTGGGGTATAGTCGCGCAGGTCGGCACGCAAGGCATCAAAAAACTGAAAATTCTTCATGCCACTATTATGCCGGGCGAATCACTGCAGAAGTAAAGCCGGAGTTTTCTACTACCGATACGAGTTGCGCCCATGTTTCGCGCCATGCTTGAAGGTCCCAAGACCGCGCTTGTTCTTGGAACTGCTGCGAAGTGCCGCGCTCACGGGCTTCTTGTAGGGCAAAATTCTCCACCCCGCGGGCTGCTAGCTCACCGACGATACGTGGCAGGTCGCGCGCAACCGAGGAATCCGGGTAGACAGTAGTGCGGACCTCGTAGGTTAGTGGGCGATCGGTTCCGGCACGCGCGCAGACTTCAGCCATCATCAGGTCGAGGCATTGCCAAGCTTTGGCTCCGGCATCGGCCCCAATGATCGGCTGGTAGCCATCTGGCATGGCTTTGATGTCGAGCCCTATCCAGTCAACGTCGCTGATAACTTCAGCGAAGCGTGCGGGATAGGCACCGGCTGAATGTAGCCCGATACGGAACCCGAGTTCGCGCGTGGCGCGGATGGCTGGGCCGAGGGCTAACTGACGAGTAGCTTCGCCGCCGCTGAAGACAACACCATCGAGTAATCCTTGGCGACGCTTAAGGAAGGCACGAAGCTCTTCCCACGTCACGCTTGTGTTCGCACGCGGATCCATCAGCTCCGTATTTTGACAATACACACACTGCCACGGGCAACCTTGTAAGAAAACAGATGCACACAGTGCGCCTGGCCAGTCGATCGTGGATAGTGGAACGTATCCAGCGATAGCAAGGTCAGACGCACTGACTTGTGACGTTCTCATTTAGGAGAGCGCTTTCTCCACGAACATTTGACGCTCAGCGTATTCACCCTTCTTTCCAATATTGAAGGACTGTACTGGGCGGAAGTATCCCATCACGCGGGTCCATACTTCACACTCTTGCGGTTCGGCTTCTGGACGGGTCTGTGCACAGGTTGGGCAGGTTTCGTGCTCACCCTTGAGATAGCCGTGAACTGGACAAATCGAGAATGTTGGGGTGATGGTGATGTATGGTAGCGAGAATCGGGTCAGGGCGCGACGGATAATTTCCTTGCAGGCATCTGGTGAGGAGATCGCTTCGTTCATGTATAGATGGAGGACGGTTCCACCTGTGTACTTGCATTGGAGTTCGTCTTGGAGCTCAAGGGCTTCGAAGGCGTCGTCGGTGAAGCCGACGGGGAGCTGGGAGGAATTGGTGTAGTACGGCTGGTCTGGGGTTCCGGCCTGGATGATATTGGGGTAACGCTTGGCGTCTTCCTTTGCCAACCGGTAGGTGGTTCCTTCAGCTGGGGTAGCTTCAAGGTTATAGAGGTTTCCGGTGCGCTCTTGGAAGTCCACAAGGCGGGCATTGATGTGGTCAAGCATTTCTGCCACCATGGCGTGTCCGCGCTCGTCGGTAATGTCGTACTCGTCGAGGGTAAAGTTGCGAACCATTTCGTTCATGCCATTCACACCAATGGTTGAGAAGTGGTTATTGAGCGTGCCCAAGTAACGCTGGGAGTATGGGTAGAGTCCGCCGTCCATGAATCCTTGAACGGCTTGGCGACGGCGCTCAAGAGTATCGCAGGCCATCTCCAACAGAGTGTCCAAGCGTGCGTAGAGGCGTGGGAGGTCTCCGGCGTAGAGGTATCCGAGGCGTGCCATGTTCATAGTGACGACGCCGATAGATCCGGTGAGTTCAGCAGACCCGAAGAGTCCATTTCCTCGCTTGAGGAGTTCACGCATGTCGAGCTGGAGCCGGCAGCACATGGAGCGAATCATGCCTGGATCGAGTTCTGAGTTGATGAAGTTTTGGAAGTAGGGCAGGCCGTACTTGGCGGTCATTGCGAACAAGAGCGTGGCGTTTTCGGAGTCCCATTCAAAATCTTTGGTGATGTTGTAGGTTGGGATCGGGAAGGTGAAGACACGTCCGTTGGCGTCGCCTTCAATCATGACTTCCATATAGGCACGGTTGATCATGGCCATTTCTTCAGCGAGTTCACCGTACGTAAAGTCGCAGAGTTCGTCACCAATTAGTGGGTTTTGTTCGGCTAGGTCGGCAGGACAGTTCCAGTCAAAAGTGAGGTTCGTAAATGGGCATTGACTACCCCATCGCGACGGCACATTGAGGTTGTAGATCAGTTCTTGAATGTTTTGCTTAACATCTTCGTAAGAAAGTTGATCGAGCCGCACGAATGGAGCCATATAGGTATCGAAGGAAGAGAATGCTTGGGCGCCGGCCCACTCGTTTTGAAGCGTTCCAAGGAAGTTGACGATCTGACCGCAAGCGGAAGAAAAATGCTTTGGTGGGTTGGAGGCAATAGCTCCAGAAACACCATTGAAGCCTTCCTCGAGAAGACGGCGTAGCGACCACCCTGCACAGTAGCCGGAGAGCATGTCGAGATCGTGAATATGGAAGTCACCGTCGCGGTGGGCCTGGCCTGCTTCTGGTGCGAAAATTTCATCGAGCCAGTAGTTAGCCACCATCTTGCCTGCGTTGTTCAAAATAAGGCCGCCGAGTGAGTAATCCTGGTTGGCATTTGCGTTTACTCGCCAGTCAGAACGAGTGATATATTCCTGGATTGATTCAACGGGATCGATATGGCGGCTCACAGCTCCAGCCTTTCTCTTCGTGCGCTAAATTGGTGTGGTGCAATGTCCTCGCGCTTCGATGCGCGTAAAAGTTACCGTACCCCGAACACTACATATTGGTCTACTCAAACACGCCAACCCTATATGTAGTGCTCTCAATAAAATAATCTCTTCATGTCGAACTATGCCGAAAACGAGCGGAGGACACACCTTTCGAAAAAATCCACTGTGGTTTATATCACTTACTGGCTGCTGTTGTGAGCAAGATTCAGTCCCACAATAAGACCACCGATTCCAAAAAATGAGACACTACAGCTATGAATTCTCTGCCCGCCTCAGTCCGTGAAATGATAACTGGCCGCCAGCTAATCCCTGCGCGCCAGCCCCGCGAAGCACACTGGCCAGCACATATAACACCACGACTCCGGCGAGCATTGGTGCGCCGGGGCATAGACCAACTTTGGAGCCATCAAGCCCAAGCGATATTTGAACTTAATGCCGGCAACCATGTAGTAATCGCAACCGGCACTGGCTCGGGGAAGTCACTGGCTGCGTGGATACCAGTGCTACACGAACTTCTTTCTTTTTCTCACTCCCATTCGTTGAAAGACCACCACAGTAAACCCACCACACTCTATCTTTCTCCTACCAAAGCACTTGCCGCCGACCAGTTAGCAAACCTGACCCAACTTGCACAAGACATCGATCCTCACATTGCGATAGCAACCGCCGATGGCGATAGCGATACCCCAACTCGGCGTTTTGCACGCGACTACGCAGATATCATCCTTTCCAATCCAGATTTCTTGCACTTTTCTTTGCTATCTCAGCATGAAAAATGGGCTCGATTATGGCGCGGTTTGCGGTTTATCGTCGTCGATGAATTTCATCATTACCGCGGAAATTTCGGTGCTCACGTCTCCCTGATTTTGCGTCGCGCTCTGCGCATTGCACACTATTATGGAGCTAATCCACAAGTCATTTTCCTTTCGGCTACATCACACAATCCACGCGAAAGCGCACAACGCTTTCTAGGTTCTACGTTTGGCTCAGTAACTGCGATAACCGATGATGGCTCACCCGCGGCCGAGCGTGAAATTTATACCGTTTTACCAACAGAATCTGCCGCCCAGACCGCCGCCGCCCTAACCGCTGAGCTAGCCCACGACGGCAAGCGACTCTTGACATTCGTGCGCTCGCGGCACGGAGTGGAACGGGTAGCTGAACTGGCACGAATTCACCATTCGGAACTTGATCCACGAGCTGCGGCCTCAATAGCTGCCTATCGCGGGGGCTACCTACCTGAGGAGCGCCGAGATTTAGAAGCCCGGCTTTCTAACGGTTCACTGCGTGCACTTGTCACTACCTCCGCTCTTGAACTTGGCATCGATATTGCTGGCTTGGATGCGGTGATTACCACCGGCTGGCCTGGCACCCACGCCTCTTTCCACCAGCAAATTGGTCGGGCAGGCCGGGCTGGAACTCCAGGGATGAGCGTTTTTATTGCCCGCGATAACCCGCTCGATCAATACATCGTGCACCATCCGGACATGCTGACCGCGCCAGCTCTCGAATCCTCCACATTTGACCCGACAAATCCCTGGATACTACCGCCACACTTAGCAGCTGCTGCACATGAACTTCCGCTGACGAAAAAAGACCTACCTCTTTTTGCTCTTACTTCTACCTCCCTCGTGGATCAAATGGTAGATAATGAACTCTTGAAATCACGGCCTTCTGGCTGGTTTTGGAATACGACCACCCGCATCGAACCACATTCCTTACTGGATCTACGCGGAGAGGACTCAACGATTTCGATCGTCAATTCCCACGACGGTTCGGTTCTCGGAACAGTTGATGGCAGTCGTGCCGACACTACCGTCTTCCCTGGTGCGATCTACCTCCACCAAGGAAAATCTTTCGAAATCCTCGAACGCCAATCCGATATTGCCTTAGCACAACCAGCCACCGATACCAGCATTCGCACGTTTGCCCGGACAAATAATTCGGTTGACATTATCTCGACTACACATACAGTTACACTCCCCGGCGGCCTGTGGTGTTACGGGACGGTGAATGTACGTTCGCAAGTTGTCGGATATGACGTGCGCAGAGCCAGCGATGGAGTTTTCCTTGGGACTGTCCCCCTTGACCTCCCGATTCGGGAATTTGTCACCGCGGGAACGTGGATATCTCTGAGCGAAGAAACCACTCGTACTTACCAGATCGATACTGCCGATCTACCTGGCACACTTCATGGCGCTGAGCACACGATGATTGCCATGCTTCCTTTGCTCGCTACCTGCGACCGTTGGGACATTGGCGGTTTATCAACAGCTATTCATCCAGCTACCCAATGCCCAACCATCATCATTCATGATGCGATCGCGGGCGGATCCGGTGCAGCCTTGCGCGGATTCCATGCGGGACGCACCTGGTTACAAGCCACCTTCGAAGCCTTGGCAACGTGCCCGTGTGAATCGGGATGCCCCTCTTGTGTCCAGTCTCCCAAATGCGGTAATAACAATCAACCGCTGTCCAAAACTGGCGCACTATTCCTTATGGCAGCGCTTCTTGACCAACATGATTCCCTAGAGAACTCTTAATCATCTACCCCTAACAGATATGGTCCAGCACGTGCCGTAGCTTCAAGCTCTACTGGAATCATTCCAATCGTCAACTCGGCACGGGTAATAATGCGTGAACTATCACCATCTACAGAACACATCATCTCCAGATTTCCGACCAGTCTTCTCCCCTTTCGGCAGGCTATCTGTTCACTGCCGGTATGCCGAAAGGTATGTGCAACTGCAAGGGAAGCGAGATCGGCCCGATCTTGTAAATCTTGTTGCTGGTGAACAACTCGACCTATACCGCTGAGCACACCTACCAATGCCAATATCATCGCCATAACGCCGAGAATTACGACAGTAGCCGAGCCAGGTTCACCCGCGTGATGGATATTGGGTTCTTTCCTGAATTTACGATCACCCACGTGGCTCGACCATCGCTAACTGTGATCTGGACAGATCTACGCCAATCCAAGACAACATATGGGGAAGTTTCTTGCTCACCGTGACGCGCACATATTCACCTTCACGCTCGACATGCACCTCACTTCCATCTGATTGAACATGCTCGATCATCACCGCGACTTGATCTTGACCATGCAGTGCGTACTCGCGGGCAATTTCACGAGCGCTATGCCCTGCGTCAGTTACATACAACCACCCCACTAACGGGGCTAATGCGCACAAAGTTACTGCTATGAGCGAGCCCATGCCTAACGCTGTTTCCACACTGACCATCCCATTTTCTTGACGCACCATCACTCCTGACATCCCTACGCTCCTTCGAAGACTTATTGTTAGCCATTTTTCTGTGGCGACCACTCCCTTACGTGGCCGCCACAGAAAATCACCTGTTGGATGGCGAATATGCCATGTCTATGCGTACCCCGGCATACTTCAGCTCATAAACGCTTCAAAGATCATCTTGAACAGTGCCACGAAAAGTTCTTTAAACCAGTCTTGTTGCACGATCCAGATAAGAACGCCCGCGATACTGGTTGTCGCAATAGTTCCCACCGCATATTCGGCGGAGACCATGCCGTTTTCCACACCACGACGGCAGTTTCGGAACATTGATAGAGCTTTCATTTTCAACCTCATTTGCTATTGTTTGATATTGCTTCATCACGTTTAGTGATGTTTCCAGTTTGTCAAACTACCCCACTATCCAAAAGTCCGATCCGATTGTCGTGGAAAGCTCCGAAACTACCTGTGCTTGTGGAAAAAGTAACTGCACAGTCACACCCAGTAGGAACTTCTCGCTTCGCCCCCACTCACCACAGGGACGTGGCGAAACTAGCTACCACCGGTACCACCCCAACAATGACGAATGCCGGCAAGAAACATAGGCCGAGGGGCATAACGAGGGCCGCCCCCAGCCGCCCTGCCGATTCTTTTGCACGTCGTGCTTGAGTCAGGCGCAGTGTGCGCGCCGCCCGCTCGAGTAACGCCACCGGCGCGACCCCGTCTACCCAAGCCGGTTGCAAGGTCCGTGCAAGCAAATCAAACCCCTCAACCTCACACCACGCCTCTTCCCAACTTGCTCCCATCACTAGCATATTTGCAACCCCGGTAAGTTGATCGGCCGAATACGCTCCTGCTCCTACCCGCATCCCAGCCATCGACATGCTCAGCACCCGCAACGTATCCGGCAATGAGCTTCCAGACATTAAAGTAGCGGCCGCAACATCTAAAACGACCGCCATGTCTACTCGTCCCGGTTTACCCTCTCGCACCTTGGCCATGTTCTTCATTGGCACAGTCAACAGCACGACCCATCCGATACTTAAGAGATAACGCATTTAAAGTTCCTCGCTTTCTCGGCGAGCACGCACCACCAAGCACCACACCCACCACACACCTAAGGCTTCTGCCAACAACCCGGAAGCCAACACCAGTGCACCAAAAATTGATGACACAAAAAACCCCAGCGGATCAGCCCCTAACATACGCCCGCTCAGTAATCCCACAACTGGCAAACATGCCAGCATCACCGCCGATGTTTGTGGCCCTGCCATCGCAATATCGCGAGCCGCCACTGCCTCGCCAGCTTCAGTAATCCCCAACGCACATGCATCGAAGACGTCGGCCACCGGAGCTCCAGTTCCGTGGGACATTCGGCAGACAAGAAAAACCGCAGGCAACGCTGAAATCGTCGCCTGCGGTATTCGATGACGCCGGCGATACCACCACGACGTTTGCGATAACTCACGTAGCACATGCGCAACCCCGTCGTCGTCAAATACACTTCGCCCCGGAAGAGAATGTAGATATGTATAAGGCTCCAAAGCCTGCTCCCAAGCCCTTTCAAGAGAGGCTCCAGAACGTAACCGAGTAGCAACTTCTGCAACCACCATTCCCATATCCAGTCCGACGCGCTTTTTCTTTTTCTCACCCGCACGCTTTGATCGCTTGAGCATTGAGAGGTCAAATAGCGCACGGCCAACGCGCGGCACACTTACGAAAGCAACGAGAAATACGCTGAGCACCACAAGCATTACAGCCCCAACCTTTCACACAACTGCTGGTAGCTTGGCCCGTACTGGACACCGCCGGCGTGAACATTGACCGCAATCTGGGCAACAAGTTCTCCGCCCTGGCGATGCAGAGTCGCAATTTGAGCAATACCACGCCAAGCTCCGCGCCGTTCAACATGAATAACAGCGTCGAGCGCACTTGCCGCCTGAGCGGCCACCGTACTTTCACTCATCTGCGCCAACGCACCAAGCGCTACTAGGCGAGTTGGAACATCATGGGCAGAATTCGCGTGGATGGTTGCCCACCCGCCTTCATGGCCGGTATTGAGCGCACCCAACACGTCGCGCACTTCAACTCCGCGACATTCGCCCAACACAATACGATCTGGTCGCATACGCATCGCGGCGCGCACCAGGTCACTCATCGTCACTTCCCCAGCTCCTTGAACATTTGCGCGTCTGACCTGCAGATGCAGCACATGAGGATGTTCCGGGGCAAGTTCCGCAGATTCTTCAATAATTAAAATTCGCTCAGTAACGGCAATTCGGCTCAACATTGCGTTCAACAGCGTTGTTTTCCCTGCTCCCGTAGCGCCAGAAATGATGACGTTGGCGTGCTTTTCAACAAGCGCATGAGCCAGCGACACAAGCGAATGCGGGATTGCTCCAAGCTGCGCTAATTTTTCCAGCGACAACACTTGAGCACGGTGAGTTCGCAACGAAATGAGCGTCCCCGATGCAGAAAGCGGCGGAATCATCGCATGAAGTCGCACACCTGAGGGAAATGTACCATCGACAATCGGACTCGAATCATCCAACCGTTGGCCACACAACGCGGCCAACCGTACCGCAAGCGCTCGCACGCCTGCTGCCGTGCGGACGCTGTCATCGCCCTCTTCCGGAGCTACTTGCACCATGCCATCACCGCGATCAACCCATACTTGACCAGGCCCATTGACTACCACGTCAGTGACGTCTGGATCTTCTAGTAGCGGTCCAATCGTCAATCCAGCTCCGGTGACTTCGTGGCGTACTTGCGCATCGGCACTGGCAACGTCAATTGTGGTTAGCAATCCGTGCTGAGCGTTGAGTGCTCCAGCTGAGGTACTTCCCGCCGCTAACCGCCGGCGGATAGCGGACACTTGTTCAGCTGGGAGGCGTTTGTTCATACCACTGACTCCCGAACAATCGACCATAGTCGTCGCATATCTTTAGCGGCCGTGGACCGCTTGCGATCTCCAGGCACTACCCCATGGTCGAGATCTGCATTTGCATGAGACATACGCCGCACAGCATAAACATCGCGATAGTTAAGCGAGACCGCAACATTATCTGCTTGCGCGTGGGCTTTTGCCTCATTGGCGACAATTAACGTGTGGGCGAATTCTTCTAACTCACGATATTTTTTGCGTGCAGATTCCACGGCGGGCGGAGTAGTGTGGGTGACCAGAATGAGCACATCGCACCATTTCAACCATTCGCGTTGCGCCGCCCAGGCGCCACCTAACACTCCTAAATCGATAAATGTCCAAGCATGCACTTGACTTAAAGCACTCACTGCGCGAGAGCCTTGTTCACCGCTTGCGCTATCTACGGCAATCCGATTGCCCGGCAAGATACTAACCCCGTTCCATAAGACGAGTGAGTGCGCAAGCTTTCCCGGAAGCACCACTCCTTGGGTAGTAAAAATATTGGCACGATTGGTTGCCTGATCATCAATACCGAGCAATATATTCCATGAGTCTGAACACATATTGAAATCAGCAAGGGCAACTGGGGATTTTTCTGCGGCTGCTAGGCGCGCTAGCCACGCGGCGATCGTCGTCGTCCCGGCTCCGCCGTGCGCACCTATCACCCCGATGATACTGCCGCGCACAGTTGCTCCAACTGCACTCATCAGCGCCATGAGGTCAGCTGCGTCATCACGCACGTGGAATTGGGCAACTCCACGAGCGAAGTAGGATGCGAACATGTCATGGAATCGGGCTTGAACCATCATCGGAGCAAGGCCGTGTGACGTGAAGGTTAATACGGCATCTATTGAATGATTTGACGCTGTGGCCACTTGGAAATCGAGGCCGACTAGTTGCGCCAATCGTCGCAATTCTTCGGCAATCGTTTCATTGTTTCCCCGATATAGCAATGACGCTAATTCTAATTCAGGAATTTTTTGTGTTGATGTTGCTCTCATATATACAACCGTGCCGTAAGCTACTCGACTATGGCCTGGACGAAACGAAGAACGTGGATAACTCTATATATCCACAGCTCAAACAACATGGTCTGTGTAACTTTTCCACGAAACACCACTGAGTTCACATACTCATACTAAAGATAGCGATAGCGTTAGTGTAACTAACTACAGGAGGAATCGTGACTACACCGAACGATCCATACAACTCGGCCAACCCACGGCCGTTTGATGACGACGACATTCTCGAACCAATCGTCGAGAATACCGACCGCCTACAGCCGGAAGATCAATCCGAGCATGTCACTGGTGAGACGGTACTAGCCGACGATGCCCTCAATCTTGGCAATGATGCGCCAGACTTTGGGGAAATACTAAACTCTGATCAGGCGCCTGCAGAATCTGGCGAATCTGCCGAGCTGCCCGAAACGGATACCTCCCAGTGGGGATCGCCAAAATATGCTGCTGAGCCGCACTACAGCGCAAACGAGTTCGCTAACGTCGAACCTCGAGAAGATCTCGCCGATCCAGACCTTCCTGCGCCCGGACCAGCTCAACCAGTTGCACATCAGACCATCGCGACAAAAGCTCCGTCGAACCCTAACCCGACACTTGGTTCCTACTTCGGCGATGACGAAAGTGCAGACTCTTCGGCTGCTGTCGCGGCACTAGCTACTGCCGAGGCTGCCACTCCTCAGCGCAAATCTGTTATGCCGGTTGAGGAAAACGATGAACCAGCCTTCGCACCTTCCCGCGAAGACTGGGGAGCAGACCCCGGCGAGATCGGTGAAATCACCGAAATCCCGGAAGAGCCAAAGGGACGCGGTTGGATCCACACTGGTAGCTTCTTCCTCACTCTTCTTCTTATGCCACTGGCATGGTATTTAATTTCCGACGCCGGAGCTCGCCTCTATCTGGTGGAGAAGAATCCATGGGATGCCCAGGCATTTGCGTTCTTCCCATTCATTGAGCTACTTGGCGGGCTTATCACCTTGGCCGCACTATGGCTCACCGCGCGCGCATCCTCCCTTGGTGCACAATTCTGGGGAGCTATCGTCACCATTGCTGGCATGGTTGCTCTGATTGTTCCATCGTTGGGACACAAAGGAATCAACTGGCTCGATGCGCAAATCGGCGACTTTAACGCATTCACCGGAAACGTTATTCATCACCTTGAACTCGATCTTGGTACCGGGCGCGTTGTTATTCTCGGTTTCTTACTCTTCATGACCGGTGTTGCGACCCACGCAGCTCGCCGGCGTGGAGCGATGCGTGCAACGTCGCTCACCCGTCGTGAGTTCTTGCTCAGCACTTCGACATCCGAAAAAACTGAGAATACTCCGGCTAACTAAACCACGTCGAACGGAAATGTAGACCGCCATGCCTGCCGATACTACCTGCATCACGTTACCTGGGCCGTGGGAGCACCGCCTGATTCAAGCTAATGGTGCCCAGTTCCATATTGTGAGTGCTGGAGAATATACTGACTCAAAGCCTCTTGTGCTTTTAGTTCATGGATTCCCGCAGTATTGGTGGGCATGGCGACATCAGATTGAAGCTATTGCCCAGGCCGGATACCAAGTAGTCGCTATCGACCAGCGCGGTATCGGCGGATCCGATAAAACACCAAAATCCGAAGACGGTTTCACGCTCGCTCAAGATTTAGTGAAAATTGTGCGTAGCCTGGGTGTGCGTCAAGCCGTTCTCGTTGGACAAGGGCGCGGCGGCGCCTTGGCATGGTCAGCAGTGTCGATGGAACCTGACCTGTTTAGCGGCCTTATTACTCTTTCCTCACCTCATCCGCGTACTTTGCAGCGCATTGGAACTCACGTGACGTTGCGGACGTGGACGTATGCGGCCACGACGTTTTTGCGTTCGATATCGAAGCGTGCACTGAAAGACGAAACAAAACTTCGCCGTATTTTCGAATCATGGTCTGCACCAGGAAACAATGGGGCCACCTCCCAAGCTAGCTATTACGCACAGGCGCTTAATCTGCCAATGGCCGCAGATATCGCAATCGATCAGTTGCGATGGATGTATCTTGCCCAACATCGCCCCTCAGGGCGTGCATATTTACGCGAATCAGCACAATCAGTTCGACTACCGATTCTCGCTATTCGCGGCGAAAGCGATCCGTTGTTACCGAAACGAGCCTGGGGAAAAGATCGCGAATTTGCGATCGGCGACTACCGGTTTGAATCCGTCGCCGACGCCGGACACTTTATTGCCGAAGAGCAGCCTGAGCGCGTTAGCGACTTGATTGTAGATTTCTTAGATCGTCTCGCCTAGCTCCGGGTTTCTTTTCGTTATTAGCCAATTTCAAGCTCGAAACTAGGGCAAATGTCTGCCATTGGGCATGTTCCACACGCTGGTTTACGCGAGTGACACACTTGCCGGCCATGGTCGATCACGCGGTGACAGATGATGGTCCATTGCGATTGTGGCAATATCTTTGCTAAATCAGCTTCTGCTTTTACTGGATCAGTTTCGCGTGTCCAAGCCCAGCGGCGCGATAATCTGCCGACGTGGGTATCGACGGTGATTCCGGGGATATCGAATGCGTTTCCTAGAACGACGTTAGCAGTTTTCCGCCCGACTCCGGGAAGTGTTACTAAATCATCGAGGTTGCCGGGCACCTCGCCGTCAAATCTTTGGAGAAGGCCATTGGCTAAACCGTTGATCGAGCGCGCTTTGGAGCGATAAAAACCCAACGGGTGCAAGATATCTTCCAAGACTGGAAGTGGCGCTGTGGCCATTGATTGCGGATCAGGGAAGTTTTCGAAAAGTGTTGGCGTCACTGAGTTTACGCGCGCATCAGTGGTTTGGGCAGAAAGCACAGTAGCTGTTAGTAACTCAAATGCGTTGCTATGGTCCAGTGCGCAATGTGAGTCTGGGTAGAGTTCAGCCAATCGTTCCACGATTGTTTCAGCATGTTCGCGCCGGGCACGCAGTGAGCGCGGACGGAATGGAAGACGACGTTGCACAGTTTTCTTTTCACTCATACTTTCTCCTCGCTTACTTCAGCTTAACCTCACATGGGACCGCCCGCTAAATAAAATAACTCTTTGAAAAGAAAATTGTGCTACCGCGTGCCTAAAGCTGTAAAACGTGGCACACTTAGTTATGTATGACCTCGCACACACGATTCGAGGTTTTGTCCTAGTAGCTTTCTATTGAAAGGAATTCGGATGGATTCCACCGTTTTGGCTCATGTAGAGCTGTTCCGAGAGTTAGATGAGTCCGATCGCGCAGATCTGCTTGCTCTCATGTCCGAGACCACCTTAAAGCGTGGCGAATCGCTTTTCCACGAAGGTGATTCTGGCGACCGCCTCTACGTAGTCACCGACGGTAAGGTCAAGCTTTCCCACACTGCTGACGACGGCCGCGAGAACCTTATTGCTGTTCTCGGCCCCGGCGAGATTATTGGCGAACTTACCTTGTTCGATCTCGGTGCGCGTTCATCAACTGTGACAGCTATTGCTGCCACCAGCCTGCTGTCTCTTTCCCACAAGGATATGATGACCTACATCGACTCCCATCCTGCTATGGCGAAGTCGATGCTTCGCGAACTGGCTCGTCGCCTGCGCACCACAAATCAGCAGATGGCAGACCTCGTTTTCTCTGACGTTCCAGGCCGCGTTGCGAAGGCACTTCTTGATCTTGCCGAGCGTTTCGGTGAGCGTACTCAAGAAGGAATCTATGTCGCACATGATCTCACCCAGGAAGAGCTTGCACACCTCGTTGGCGCTTCACGTGAGACCGTGAATAAATCCTTGGCTGATTTCACCTCGCGTGGTTGGATCCGCCTCGAAGGACGCGCAGTTCTCCTTATTCAGGTTCAGCGCTTGCAGCGTCGCGCACACTGATTAGAGCCTCGCGCACACTAACTAGTTTTTATGTCAGTGGTGGGTGGTACGAAAACGTACCACCCACCACTGACATTCTTTTGCTTTCACGACAGCGAATATGATCAAACGTTTAGCCCACGGCGTCGAAGCCCGCGCGCTTCGTATTAACTTGGCGCATGACCAGCTCGTGCTACCCGGCGATCGTGACGCTCAGTTCTATTTCGACTGGCGCATTTAACGGTAGCACTGCTACTCCAACAGCAGACCGAGTGTGTACTCCGTCGTCGCCAAAAATCTCTTTCATTAAATCCGACGCACCATTAACAATGCCCGGTTGACCATAAAATTCTGGATCGGACGCTACAAAACCGGTTACGTGCGAAACTGAGACGATCCGATCGACGTCGCCGTCGAGCACCCAAGCTATTGCCGCCAAGGCGTTCAGTGCGCAAATACGCGCCTGTTGGTAGGCTTCGTCGGCAGAAACATCCAAGCCCACTTTCCCGAGCACACGAAGTTCGCCGTCCACAAACGGCAACTGCCCAGAGGTACGAATAGTGTTCGCCGAACGTTTTGCTGGAATGTAGGCAGCAACCGGAGGAGCTAATTGTGGTAACTGAATACCAAGCTCAGCCAGCCGTTGACTAACTGAAATACGAGCCATTTAATGCTTCTCGCGTTTCATGTAAGCGACCGGATTCTGGCTACCGTTGGGACCTGGAACTACCGAAACTAGCTCCCAGCCATCTTCTCCCCATTGGTCTAGAATAGCTTTGGTGTTGTGCACTAGTAGCGGAAGCGTGACGTATTCAAATTTCTTCATACCTCTAGACTACTGGTAAGTATGGCGAAATCAAAGAACGAATTAACTGCCGAATCTTAGTTTAATCGCGGCACCCGTCCGGCGCGCAGTTCAGCAATCATCTGCTCTTCTGAGTTCGTTAGCCGGTCAAACCAATTTTCTTCATCAGGGAACATTCGGAGAATCGCACGGCGTTCGCGTTCAGTGAGTCCACCCCAAACACCAAATGACGCATTGGAATCCAATGCGTCAGCCAAGCATTCGAGCCGGACTTGACACGAAAAGCAGACGTTGCGTACTTGACGTTGAGCTGCGCCGCGAACAAAAAGCGAATCTGGATCAACATCTGCACATGCTGCATGGACGGCCCATGTCTGTTCTTGATATGCCAGGCTCATAACGTATCCCTTCGGATGAAGCACCTTCGCTTCACCATACCGTGACTTCTATCACTAACATGGTACCTATTCTCCAGCTAAACGTCACATCGAGAAATTTCCAGACTTCACCACCGTCGCGAGCGCTAAGAAGAAATAGGAAGTATTCTTTAGGTATGTCAACACACAATCGGAACTTGACCATGAAGCAAGCACTTGCTGCTCTGCTGTCATTCTTTTTACTATGTGGACTCGGTGGTAGCCTGCTTGCAGCAATGGCAATCCCCGTCGTAGCTACATCCGGGACAGCTACCAATGCTGTCACGAAAATCTTCGACGATCTGCCAACGAAAATCGACTTCACGCTTCCATCAGAAGTATCCACAATCGTTGCAGCAGACGGCACTAAATTAGCGAGCTTCTACTCAGAAAACCGTATTGTTGTTGCGTCACAAGACATCTCCCAATTCATCAAAGATGCTGCCGTAGCTATTGAAGATCAGCGCTTCTACCAGCATAACGGCATCGATGCCCAAGGCATTCTTGGCGCAGCGTTCTCAAATCTCACCGGCTCTTCGCTCGCCGGTGGATCGACAATCACCCAACAGTATGTGAAGAACGCACTTCTCGAAAAAGGTCGAATTGAAGAAGATGACGAACAAATTGCAGCTGCCACCGAGCAAACAATCGCTCGTAAGCTCAACGAAGCACGCTTTGCGATCGCCGTCGAAAACCAAATGACAAAGGATGAAATCCTTACCGCATACCTCAATATTGCTCAATTTGGCCCATCCCAATACGGTGTTGAAGCAGCTTCGCGTTACTTCTTCTCCACAGCTGCAAAAGATGTCACCCTAGAACAAGCCGCCATGCTTGCCGGCATCACCCAGGCACCTGGACGGTGGGACCCAGTGTCGAATCCGGAAGGCGCCCTCAAACGCCGCAACACTGTGTTGGGCACGATGCTCGAACAAGGTTATATCACACAAGAACAATATGATGTGGCGATAGCTGTGCCTATCGAGGATATGCTCAAAGTATCACCGGCATATAACGGCTGTGAAGAAGCTGGGATCTCCGCAAACTTCTGTGAATATGTTGTACGGGACGTACTGAACTCTGATGCCTTAGGTGAGACTCGAGACGAGCGTATCAGTAAGCTCTACCGTGGCGGTCTCGTCATCCAGACCACTATCAATCCGGCCGAACAACAACAGGCATACGACGCGATTATTAAGCGCGTTCCAATCGGCGATCCTTCTGGTATTGACATCGCATTATCCTCGATTGAGCCCGGTACCGGAAACATTCGGGCGATGGTACAAAATCGCCCCTTCGGTAACCCGTCTGACGCTGAACCTACAGCCACTAAAGTCAATAACAATGTCGGAGAAGACATGGGCGGCGGATCTGGCTTCCAGCCCGGATCTACCTTCAAGATCTTTACACTTGTGGACTGGATCGCGAAGGGCCATAGCCCCTACGAAAAGCTCAACGGATCACGAAAGATCACTATTCCAGCTCGGGATTGGAAAATCTCTTGCGCCCCCGGATTGGCCGACACGTTCAGTCCGTCTAATAACGACGGCGAAAACTTCGGCCTCATTCCGGCAACAACCGCAGCTAAGTACTCGGTCAATACTGCATTCACCCAGATGTCTTCCAAGCTTGATCTTTGCGATATCACCCGAACTGCTGAAGCGATGGGCGCCCGTCAAGGCGGATATGTTACTGCCGATCTCGTTAAAGAATTGACGAATGCTGGAATGACAGGTGTCAAAGAAGGTGACATCGCACCGATTATTCCGCGCCCTTCCCAAGTGCTCGGCGTCAATCCAACTACTCCATTGTCGATGGCTTCCGCGGTCTCAACCTTGGCTGCAGACGGGCTTGCTTGCCAACCTCATTCGTTTACCAAGATCACCGACCGTGCCGGCAACATTCTCATCGAGCGTCAACCAGAATGCCGTCAAGTTATTGATAAAAATGTTGCTCGTGCAGTCAATGGCGTATTGCAACAAGTTCCGCAGCCGGGCGCGACAGGTTCAGCTGCACAGCTAGCTGGTGGACGTCCATCTGGCGGCAAGACCGGTACTACCGACTCTTCGTACCACATGTGGTACGTCGGCTATACTCCGCAGTTAGCAACTTCTGTGTGGACCGGTCACATGAATGGCAATATCCCAATGTTGAACGTTACCGTGAACGGCGTTTACTACAGCACAGTCTATGGTGGCACTCTGGCCGCTCCAGCGTTCCGCGATTTCATGAACTCTGCCTTAGCAGATCAGCCGATTGTCCCGTTCGCAAAACCTACCGGCGCAATTTCTGTCAACAAGGAAGAAGAAGAACGAAAGGAACAAGAGCGCAAAGCCGAAGAACAACGCCAGCAAGAAGAACAGCAAGCAGCCGTCCCTTCGGTTATTGGAATGTCTGAGGATAATGCTGTTTCTACCTTGCAACAAGCAGGCTACGTGGTTGCGGTTGGCACCGATTATTCGGATCTTCCGACAGGACAAGTAGCCCGCCAAGAAAATACTGGCGATGGCGGCCCTGGCAGTCGTATCAATCTGTGGATTTCGATCGGCCCTCGTCCATAACCCTTTGCATTCACTATGACTATATATAAACTCATTGGCAGTGTTATCGGAACCGGGATACTGTCAACTGCTGGTGCTTTAGCACATGCCCATGCATATAAGATTCGCCGGCGTACCGCGATTATTTCCGCCAACTATAAAAAGCTGGCCGAACCCGCACAACTACGGATCGTGCACATCTCGGACACCCATCTTTTGGCGCGTCAAAACAAACGTCGGGCATTTATTCGTTCGCTAGTTCAGTTACACCCAGATTTCGTTGTACTCACAGGTGACCTCATTGCCGAAGATCGCGCAATCCCAGCATTGCTTGCGGACCTCGGACCACTGCTGACCGTGCCTGGCGCCTTCGTTTTTGGTTCAAATGACTACTCAGGCCCAGAGTTGAAAAATCCGTTGCGCTATCTCGCTGGACATACCGGAAAGAGCGCGACAGAATCAAAAGATGTAGTTGGACAGCCGCTAGCCACTGATAAGTTACGTAGTGGGCTTACCAGCGGCGGATGGATAGACCTCAACAATGCCCGGCAGCGCGTTGTTGTTGGAGACTGGACACTGGATTTAGTTGGTATTGACGACCCACATATTGACCGTCATGCTATGCCAGCAGCTTCACACAACGACGACGTCACCGGACCGCACATGCGTATCGCCTTAGCTCACGCACCCTACACATGGGTTTTAGATATGATGCACGACGACGGTGCAGATATCACGTTTGCTGGGCACACACATGGCGGTCAGGTTAATCTGCCCGGCTCACGCGCGTTAGTGACCAACTGTGACTTGCCCACAAGTTACTCCAACGGATTGTTCCGATGGCCAGCGCACCCGCAAGACGGCAACCCTACGGTTATTAAACGTGATGGCTCTGTGGATTCACGTGGCACCATGCTTGTGAACATCTCGGCTGGGATTGGTACGTCGCCATATACGCCGATCAGAACTTTTTGTGCTCCGGAAGCAATCATGATCGACGTCGTTCAAGTGTGATTCCTTCGAGCGGCACATTGATGTGATGTCTTGCGCAGGCACCGCCCATGAATTTCACAAAATGCTTGCGCGGGGTTATGATTATTTGGTTGGTTATCAACCTTTCGGGGTGTGGCGCAGCTTGGTAGCGCGCTTCGTTCGGGACGAAGAGGCCGTGGGTTCAAATCCCGCCACCCCGACTCGTCATTGAGGGCCTGAGACAGATCTGTCTCAGGCCCTCAATATTTTCATCAGAAAAATGGTGCGGTAACGATAGCAGGCAAAACAACACTGCTACCGTTACCGCATCACATATCTGTTACAACTGTGCAAATTCTGTTGCCGTTGCGTACGACGTTTGCGTTCCGAGCTTTGTTATTGAATCAGCAGCATATCGGTTCGCTTTCGCAATTGATTCTCGGATATCTCCAGTCTTGACCAGATAATGACTAAAGCACCCGATAAATGCGTCACCAGCACCAGTAGTATCGCGAGCTTTAACAGTGTGAGCAGGAAGAAGTTCGTCAATACCGTCAGCCATCCACAAAACTCCACGGGAGCCAAGAGTGACGATAACGTTCTTCATCCCGGCATTCAAGAGCGTCGTGGCAGCATTGCGAACGTCGTCGATAGTATCAACAGGCATACCCGTGAGCAGTGAGAGTTCAGATTCATTCGGCATGAAGTATTCACAGTCTTTTACTTCAGAGAGCACCAAATCTGGCTGCGCTGGTGCCGGGTTGAGCAAAACTGGAATATTGTGTTCTTTACCAAAACGAATAGCGGCATAAACCGTTTCTAGCGGTACTTCAAGCTGTAGCACGATAAGTTTGCACTGGATAATATCACCTGCTGCATTATCAACATCGGCAGGCGATAATTGCGCGTTCGCACCTTTGATAATCAAAATCGAATTATGCGATTCTGCATCAACAAAAATCGGTGCTACTCCAGATCTTCCCTCAGTACGCATCACATACCGGGTATCGATACCGTTCTTTTCGAAATTGGCTACGGTGTTGTCCGCAAAAATATCTGTCCCAACCCGAGTGACCATCAAAACGTCAGAACCAAGCCGAGCCGCAGCCACCGCCTGGTTTGCTCCTTTTCCACCACACCCCATGTGGAAATCTGGAGCTTCTAGGGTTTCGCCTTCAGCTGGCATACGATCAATGTACGCAATAAGATCCACCATATTTGATCCAATTACTGCAATATCCATGGGTTACTCCTTGATTCCAGTGGTGACGGTAAATGTCCGGGTCTGCCCTGCACCTAGTTCAATCAGCGTACCTGCTTCACACGCTGCAAGGAAACCTTCGGGGCGCGATGTTCCTGGTATAACGAAGGCAGCTACTTGCTGATCGGCATTGTAGAGAATCCAGCGAGTAGCCACCGGTAATTCTTCTGAACTAAATTCCGTACGGAAAACTACACCATTTTCACCCGCTAATTCACATTCGACACGTTCGCCATATTGTGGCAGATCGTCAGCGAAGAAGACGATTTCTGGATCGAATTCCTTTGCCTGAGCCAATGAGGATGCGTCAATATCGCCAGCTAAAATCTGTTCGTTGATTTCGCTCCAGCGCGGAGTTGGCGTAACGTGCGCCGGAACACTTCGGCGGAGCTGGAATGCGCCAGCAGGCAAGTTTTCACTCATCACACCGTTTTCCACAAAGGCATAGTTCATGTGGCACATGTACTGCAACGGCATCGGCGCATACTTCGACAGGTTAGTAACCTTCATGCCAATATCGAACATGGCGGAGTCGGGACGCATTTCGACATGTGGCACCGCCCAATAGTGGTGTCCGAAACCTTGGACGTATTCGTAGGAAGATACGACACGTACTGTGCCGTCGTCGTCGATTTCTAACCAAGCCTCATCCATGGTTGCACACGGGAATTCACCGTGAAGGGGATGATCGTCAGCAGGTGAGGGGCATCCAGCAGACAACAGTCCCGAATGGAACGCAAAACACCCGTATGTGTCAACGATTTCTTGGCACGGCTGCGGACAGCTAAACATATTCGTCATCCGTAGCGAGGTATGGTCAAATTCTGCGTCCCAAATGATTTGCCCCATAAATGGCAGAATCTCAATATATCCGCGACTGTTGTCTAACCGTAGCGTTTCGATGCCGGTTGCATACCGAAAAGATTGAACTTTGATATGTTCGCTGGCCACGATTAGTTGCCACACGTCAGTAAATTGATTGCGATGGAGCGGAATTGTTAGCATGATGAGTTCTCACTTTTCAATTATAGAAGCGGTTTTTTCAGCCCGGTGTTGCATAACAAAATATGTCAAGACGACGAGGAAGCACACGAGCGACACGGAGAAGGCCAGTTGCATTGAGCCGAACGTATCGGAGACGAGTCCTTGGATAACCGGGATAACAGCACCGCCGATGATGGACATAACGATGACTGCACCGCCGGTTTCAGTGTGGCGCTTATCTTCAATAGCGTCAAGGGTTCGAGCATAGATGGTGGCCCAGCATGGTCCGAAGAGGCCCGATGTGAGGATCGCGGCATACACTGCTGTCATGTTAGGAACGGTGATAACCCAGATGAGAGCCAGAACGCCAGCAACAGAGTAGCCGATCAGGACAAGATTCTCATTGAACTTGGTCATGAGGATATTTGCGATGAACTTGCCGACGAAGAAGGCGGCGAAGGCCCAGATCATATAGTTCGATGCGGTACGTTCGTTGATGGTGTCGTCGAGGTTGAGGGCAAGACGGATGGTGAATGACCATACTGCGGTTTGCATACCGACATACATGAATTGGGTGAAAACGCCGGTGGCGAACTTTCGGTTCTTTCCGAGGTATCGCAGGGTTTCACCGATGGTCGCTTTAACTTCCTTATCGTGCGATAGCGGTTTGGCATGTGGGAATTGCGTTATAGCAATAACGAACATGAGAACAGCGAGGACGACGATGATCCAGCGGTATGGTCCAAGGGTACGTTGGAGCATTTCTTCAGCGAATTGTTGACGTTCTACTCCAGTAAGGGCGTCGAGTTGTTTGCCGAGGGCGTCTCCGTCGGTGAAGATGAGGTATTTGCCGAGCAGGATACCGAAAATGGATCCGAGTGGATAGAACGTTTGGGAAATATTGAGGCGCAGAATGGCGTATTTACGCGGGCCGATCATCGACGAGTAGGTGTTTGCGGAAGTTTCGAGGAACGATAATCCTACTGCGATAGCGAAGAGTGCGGCTAAAAATACAGTGTAGGTGGCCACGTGGGAGGCTGGGAAGAAGAGCATACATCCGATGATGTAGAAGCTTAAACCGATGAGCAGTCCGGACTTGTAGCTCCAGCGACGAATAACCCGGGAAGCTGGAATGGCTAGGAGGAAGTAGCCACCGTAGAACGCGGATTGCACGAATGCGGAAGCAAAATCAGATAGTTCGAAGATGGATTTGAATTGAGTAATCAAAACGTCATTGAGCGACGCAGCTGCTCCCCACATCGGGAAACAGATGGAGAGCAAAATGTATTGCCAGATTGGTGTTTTATCGAGGTATCCATCTGGTTGTTGAATGGTTGGATCTTTAATAAGACCAAAAGAAGTATTCGTGGCCATGAGTAAACCTTTCACGGAGTTCGTCGTTGAACTTATGATCTGGATTACCCTCAATCTAACCTCTCTACCGCACTATGTGAACCACCTCAACATAACGATTGTTCCAGGCAAATATCGTTGATATAGCAACGATTACTAGGGATAATTAGGCAATTTTTGGTTATTATTTGTATCGTTCGTACTTGAATGGAACATTTGTTCCGACGATGTGCTGTGCTGTACGGACGTCAGTTACCAATCGATTGACGTAGCCGTGTTCTAACGCAGCTTTGACGACGTCGACTTTTTCTGGTCCGCCCGCTACGAGAATTTTTTGTTCTTTACGACGTAGTTCTGGCAACGTAATCCCAACCGTGCGGTTATTAAGATCTGGAAGACACACTCGTCCTCCACTATCAACAAACCGGCCACAAATATCGCCAACCGATCGTGTAAAAATAGTATCTTTTTCGGTTTCAGATAGCGGGCTAGCTTCAATAAGTTCTTGGTTCGCCGTCGTCGACCCAACGGTATATATCGCGATCCGAGCCTGCGCACCTGCTTCTAGAACCCGGCGCACATGCGGGGTTTGCGTCAACCGGGTACGAACTGGAACCGAACCTAAGAATGTTGGCGCATTCAACTCTTGATAGCGAGCGCTAAATGCTGCCGCAAAACGTTCGAGCGTACTTGGCCGGCCCGGTTTAGGAGCCGGATCCGATAGTCCGCGACAGAGCTGGATAACCTCAACGTTTCGGCGCTGACGTGGTTCAAGATAGTCAGCTATCGCGCTGATCGTTCGTGAAGGCACTAAACCAATCGCGTCGCCGTCACGAACTAGAGAACCAATAAGCTGAGCTCCTGCTTTGCCAAGGGCGTCACGCATCGCCACTTCTCCGGTGCGCACTGGACTAATAATCACAACATCAATCAGATGGTAACGACGTTGCAGTTCCTCAACAAGCAATTCATCTTGTTCTCGTGGATCTAAAATGCGCACGTCAATAAAACCTTGCGCATGGGCATGAGCCAAAAGTTTAGAAACAGTTGGTCGGGAAACATGTAGCCGTTGAGCAACTTGCTCTTGGTTTAGCCCGGAATAATATAGTTTGGCAGCATCAAGGGATTGAATATCGCGCTCACTCAATGACTCCATAACTCGCATCCTATCGGCTTTGCCTTGTTGTATCAGCATCCCACCTAAAAACAAAGCAGGATACGTGATACGCCTACATATAGGTGTATCACGTATCCTGCTTTTAGTAACTCTTGAGGGTGTACCCTTTATGAGTTTTCTGAGCGTTGTCTATTTACTGCTATTAAACACCCCACTCCCATCAGAAGAACAGCGCCTAGAGCTGCCATGATGTTCATGATGGTTAGGCCAGTGTGCGCCAGCGAGTGACGTACCACAGGGTTAACTGGCTGCGCTAGTATCTGGGGCTGATTCTTGTGTTGGATTTTATCCATCACCCCAGAATCTGCGCCCGGCTTCACGTCCGGCTTCACGTCCGGAACAGTATTTTGTTCCTCATCTATTGTCATAGTGAGAATGTGCGCGGCATGCGAGTACCCTTCTTCGTCGGCAACTGGATCATCAACAACACCATCAGCGCCAATAGCCAAAGTAGTAGCATCCATGTAGTCGCCAATAAATGCAACTGAACGGCCAAAGCGTGCACGGTGTGCATCAGTATCAATACGCCGAACTGCCGATCCAAGATCCCCAACAGAGGTTACTCCGGCGGGAATTTTTACCCCATCAAGTAGATAAACAGCACCGTCACCTTGGTCACCCCACGCACCTACTGCAATAAGCTTACGTTCCGGTAAAGCATCTACTGCCCACCCAAATCCATCGCCACTTCCCATTCCAGTGACAACAGATATTGTTGAATCCTGATGGGCTACATCGTTTGGCGAAATAACACGAGTGGACGACGTCGTCGATGCAAAATTCGTTCCATGGACAAGAGCGATACCTCCGTTCGTCGTATTAACTACCTGTCCACCATCAAATCCGATAACAAAATCACCAAGTCCATCACCATCAATATCACCAAGTGAAGCAATCGAATTTCCAGCACCTAACCGATACGAAGCATCCGACGGCATCACCAGAGTAAAGCCTGGAACATCGTTATCAAGATCAATATGAGTATCGGCTGACCCATACACTACCCATGCTTGACCAGGAACTGTACCGGTGTCAGAAAATGAATTGAAGTCTGCTAGAACATAATCTTGCTGACCATCACCATTAATATCGCCAACCACATTAAATGCCGATAATGTGTGCCCTTGCGGAGTTTGAGCACGCCAGATTACTCGAGGATTGTCATAAGATGCGATTAGGTCGACGTCGTCAGATTCTGCTTGCCCACTAACAACTAATGCTGTTCCAAACGATCCATATTCACCACGCGATAACGGCGTATTGGCCACAATGAAACCAATATCAGCTAAACCGTCATGGTTAACATCACCAACCGTGGCAACTTGATATCCGGCAGCCCCAAGTTCATAAGGCATCGAGATAGCATAACCATGCTTCTTTTCCAGTTTATTCATATCGGCATATTGGATATTCGGGCCTCCATAAAGAACCCATACTTTACCCATCGTGTGCGAGCCGACGGCGATATCATCAATCCCGTCACCATTAACATCACCTAGACATGCCACCGATAAGCCCATTGCCGCATCTACTGCTGGATCTTGAGTTTCTTTCGGCCCGTGGATCGTCATAATGGAATCGTCAGGTAAAACACTTCCTGGTGTCGCATGCGGAATAATCTGCAGTTGACCAGTAACATTCAAAATCCATCCATGAGTGGGAGTTGAAAGCTCATAGTGCGGATCAAATTTCCATTCCGAACGTATCGGTGATGATGTCACCAAATCAGGTTTACCATCACCAGTAACGTCACAACGCCCTCGCGCAATAATGCTACCCAGACCGTCCGAAAACTCCCCTACCCAACGCTTTCGCGTCGTCGTATCAATAGGCTTGATAGCTGGCGGTTCAATGACTTTATCTGGAGCTGGATAAAGCGGCTCGACCGGATCAGTCGTTTCTGTTTGACGACTCATATCGACTGTCCAGACATTCACCTTTCCGTCCGAATCAGTTGTCAAAACCGCCGAAAGATACTCAGCAGTGTCTGACGATTGGACTACTCCAACGCCAAGACCACCGTCGCCTTCACCTTCTTCAGCAGCAAACCATGCCCATTGACTACCCGGTATCGCATCCACTCCCAGTCCTGAATTCCAATCACTTTTCAATGCGCGTGTGGAAATCATTAGCGCCCCTGGGTGCTCTTCATGATCAGGACGGCCAACAATTAAGGCTCCAGGATTATCTGGCCCATCGTGCTGCATATACGCTAACGAAACACCTAATCGTCCTACCGCAGATTGCCGCAATAGTGTTCCAGACGGCGTGCCATTAGTTGTTACCGCACCGGGGGTATCCGCGTCGAGCTGTACTGCAACATGTATTTCCGAAGCAGGGCTTTCTTGACCATAAATAATCGCAACCGCACCGGCATCATTATTAGCCTGTGGGGCCCCAACTGCGAAGTCGTCGATATCGTCGTCGTTAATATCACCGATTCCAATAAGCGCACTACCAAAACCAGCCGTTCCCGTGTCTTCTGTGCCAGTAATTTTCGCTGCTATCTCAGAAACACGCCCAGAATCCGCCGATACTGGGATCGCATAAACAGTATCTCTACTTGGTAATCCAACACCAAGTGTTACTTCGTCACCGTAAACACTGTTGAGTGGCACTAATGTTGCTTGAGGATCTACGTCATCAAGTTGCCAGGTGCGCCGTGCTTTGGTGGCTGTAAACTCACCCTTTTCCGTTAACGAAGAAAAATAAAATACGCCATCACCGGCGAGAACTGCCAGTGCCTGATTTTCAAGTACTGGTGAAGCCGACGATATGGCATAAACAGGCTTATCAAATGTGTATGTTGCATGGATAGGCAACGTGATAGCAGGTTGCGCTTCAAACGCCGACCGATCAATAACATATACTGTATTGCCATTCGCTAATGCGATTGTTGGTTTCTCACCACGGCTAATTTTGACGCATGTTGTTTTCCATGGTCCATTCGCATCACTTGGTAACTGATATTGCCGTATTCCTGGTTGTTCATCAATCAGTCGTTCAATCTGGTCAGTATCGGAGCCATATGGAACATAGTCAAGAATCGACAACTTCTGTTCTTTATCTGAGACAAATATTAGATCATCGTGATTATCACCTAAAATATCGCATGATACTTGGGGAATTGTGCCGGCATCAGTGTATGTTATTCGGTCTGTTTTTCGAATCGCATCACCGTAACGGCTACCATCTATTCCACCCCATTGCCGACCGGTAGAATCTGCAGGAGTAGCATGCTTTTCTTGCGTCGTAGCCGCGGACTGATGCGCTGGTTCAATGCTTTCAGCCTGTGCTGGAAGAGCTACCATCTGAGCGATAACCATTCCTAGACACGTACTAGCGATGACGGCACGTATGTTTTTCACAGTGCTTTCTTAACCTTCCTCTTAGTTTTGCTTAGGAAACCCTAACCTAAGTTTAGCTGTATGAGAATTCTTCCCCGCAAGAAGAAAACACAAAAGTGCCCCAGTAGACGTATCCACTGGGGCACTTGTCAGTTATGACCTAGCTGTTAGTGCGTCGGCGACTAGTCACGCTTAGTGCGCCACCGAGTGCCAACAAACTGAGCATCGCCACGCCAGCAACACCAAGTCCTACACCGGTCTTCGCCAACACGTGCTTATCGTGTTGAACTTCTGGAACAACTTGTGGTTGTTGCGGAGTCGGGGTATCCCCATCTTGCGGCACCTTCTTTTCCATCACATCGAAAGTAGCGCGCACCGCAATCTTTGCTCCTGTTATGTTCACCGTATGTTGACCAGGGGCAAAATCAGCTGGAACCGTCCAGGTAAGAGTGAACTCACCTTGTTCGTTAGCAGTTACCGCACCCAGATCGACGACGACGGAGTGGACCGTCACCTTGAAGGTTTCACCTGGAGTAAATCCGCTTCCAGTGAAGGTATATGTTCCACCTTGGACAATGTCACCTGCAGGCATCATGATCTTCGGCTGGGAACCATCTTCACTTGGCTTCTCCGATGGTTGGGCTGGAGTCAACGGAATAAGTGGAATCTCAACCTGTGGCTTGTTTTGCGCATCGGCTAGTTTCTTCTCTAGTTCCGCTTTCTCCGCCTTCAGCTTTTCTGCTTCTGCTTCAGCCTGAGCTTGGGCGTCCTTAGCCGCCTGAGCTTCTTCCTGTGCCTGAGCTAGCTTCTCAGCCAACTCTGCCTTGTCCTTTTCTAGCTGGTCAATCTTCTTTCCAGCTTCATCAGTAGCTTGCTGGGCTTGAGCTAATTCTTCAGCGTTCGCCGCATTATCTGCCTTGACCTTTTCCAGCTCAGCCTTCAGTTGTGCTAGTTCCTCCTGAGCTTGTGCAAGAGCATTCTCTGCTTCTTGATGAGCTTTCTCAGCTTGCTCCTTCTCAGCTTCCGTCTTTGCTAGTTCTGCCTTGCTATCTTCAAGATCGCCCTGAGCCTTATCTAGTTCTGCCTGCTTATCAGCAAGATCTTGTTCTGCTTTCTCGACGTCTGGCAACAATGGGAGAGCCTTATCTAGACCCAGCCAGGCCAAATCAACTGTGCGATAAAGAATCTCAGAAGATTCACCTTCGAAGAGGATGCCATACTTGCCGTCGCCCAGTGGTTCCATCGTGGAATACTGCATGCTGCCCGACTTGAACAACTGCGTATCACTCCAGGTCTTTCCGTCGTCGTAACTGACGCTGACCATACCATCAACACGCGCAGTGTCACTATTTGCATGGGAGGACAACAGTACCTTTGCACGCTCACTGTTTTGTGGGGCGTCGGGGAATGCGCGGATAATGGAGGCGTTATTACGCGGATCCTTCAACCGGCGATTATTTGACTTATCCACGACATACGAGTGACCACCATCGGTCGAAATTGCGTAATGCCGGCCATACAATGCCGAGCTTTCATAGCGGCGAGAGCTGAGCAAAACACTTCCGTCAGACAACTCAACAACTTTATTCTCGTCCATTTGCTCACCGATGGTGCCGCCTACTGGTTGGCCAACTTGCCAAGTCTGACCGTGATCATCAGAGTAGAGCGAGGCTGCCTGGTGACGGCCAACTGACCAGGAACCACCGTTGACAACCGTGTATTGCTGAATCAATCGTCCCTTGTGCTGCCCATACTTGAGCTGGATGCCACGACCAGAAGCTGCGAAGCGAGCGTGTTGGTCTTGTCCCTGAGAGATTTCTTCAGTCACTACTACTGGTTCAGACCATGTTTCGCCCTTGTCTTCAGACTTGACGTAAACCGTGTGGATAATATTGCGATTTAGTGGATCAAAACCTGGGACTGACTGGACAATACCAGCGTCGAAGCTCCTGACGAAGAACGCGAAAATAGTGCCGGTTTCTTCATCGACGATAAATGAAGGATCAGAATAGCCGTACTTATCTGCACCTACATGTCCCTGGGCGATAGTTGAATATTCACTCCAGGTTTCGCCATCATCGTCAGAGTAACGCATAATGATGCTGTTCGGATTTGGGGCATCGGCACAATTGTTGGGTCGCCCGTCCCAGGCAGCAATCAACCGCCCTTCGACCTTCGCTAGTGCAGGAATACGATGACATACGTAGTTATCGTCACCCGCACGCGCTAACGTTACCGTCTTATACGGGTCTTCTGGAATCGCTTCGCTTTCGCCTGGCTTATAGACTCGAACAGTTTTCTTCACCGTAACAGCTTGAGAGCTAGAATTATCCAATGCCTGTGCTGTGAACGTGAAATCAAGAGTAGCCCAGCCGCGTTCTTCATCTTCTGACGTCACTGTGTATGTGGGCCATGACTGAAAATTCTGTGACTGTGTGTTGCAGTTATAACGACCGCGTGGTGCGGGTGGGAAATTATTCCAGTTACAGTTTTCTGGGCCGGCAATAGTTGTTGATGAACCAACAATATTTACTGTTGTATTCAGAGCAGATTCGAAGCGCAGAGAAACAGTTATCTCTTCTCCGGCACTATACCCTTCCCCTTTAGTTGGGGCGGATAGGATCATAATTGCTACGCCAGTATCATTTGTTTGGCTAGTTGACTCGCTGGCTGGCGAGATAGCCGGATCTGGCTGCGATTCTCCGGCAGCGTATGCCGGTAATCCGGGGACTAAAAGTAGGCCAACTATTGCTACAACAGCGACCAACTTAGAGGTCAACGTCCTCATTGCACATTTCTCCTTGAATAGACACCATTGTCTTACCCGAATACTACATCATTTACTTGACAGACATCTCACCAATCATCGTTGTAACGGTTTTCGTAAATTCAGCAAGTATACATAAAAAACAAGCCGCGAAACGGACGTGTCGCTTCGCGGCTTGTTTGAGGTAAAACGCCTACTTATTGCGCATCCGACCACCGGCATAGAAACCGATTGCACCCATAGCTACGAGCGTGCAGACCACCCAGCGGATCCAGTCAATACCGGAGGTGTCGGTGGGGTATCCGAAGAGGGAGAGAATCAAGTTGCCCAGAAGGACACCAGCAACGCCAAGCACAACTGTTGCAACAACCGAGAGGTTAGCGCCCTTGAAGAACTTAGCAAGGAAGCCAATGACAGCTCCAAAAATAATTGTTCCAATGATATTAAACAAAACAACACCTTCCACACACGTTTCTCAAAGACATCTGGCGCTCGAGAAATATTTGAAAATAGACATAAATTATCCTAGCGAAAGCATTCTCGATGATATAGTTAGTCAGCTCTACGTGGAATACTGTACCTACAGCTAACGAAAACGGGCGACTACCGCTAAGATAGTCGCCCGTTTTCTATGAGAGTCCGTCTAACTAGATCAAGGTCGCACAATTCCCTGAAACTAACGGTCTTTCAAATATTCACTTTCCGCATTCTTTAGGAGTTACACACTAGGATTTCCTTCAGATACGTAAATCTAAACATGTCTAACTCGAAAACCAATGCGCAGATACTGAGAAAAACCTGAGAATTATGGTTACCGATTAGATACTGGTTATGCGTCGCACAACATCAATGCCGCGAAACAAGCGGATCATGGCGCCATAAAATCGCTGGCTCACCTTGGAAACGTTTCACAGTCCACCACAACGCTTCGATAAGAACTACTGCGATCGCGCCGATCACCATCGCTTGCAGCATCATCGCAGAATTCGACGAATCCAACATGAAAATACGTTGCGTGAAGTCCCAGGTGAAAATAACCCCGTATCCCAACAATGGCAACACAACCAGGATCGACTTCCACCACGACAGCGGGCGAGCGACACATGCCAAAACCCACGTCGACGGAATAATCAACGCCAACAACGCCGCCGTCGACTCTGGAACATAACTCCGGCCCGCAACAAAATCGCCACCCGTAGCCATCCAGAACGACACAAACGCGCTCACGCCAACCACAACTCCGGCAGGAACCGCGAACCACAGCACGCGGCGCACAAAACCATCGCGAGCGCGCTGATTGTTTGGTGGCAACGACAATACGAAGGCCGGCACACCGATTGTGAACCAACCAGTAATCGTCACATGGATCGGCTGGAATGGGAATGGAATCGCCGCGATAATCACCAGCATTGCTAACACAGCCGAATAGATCGTCTTCGTCAAAAATAGGTTGGCAACCCGCTCAATATTGCCGATTACCCGGCGGCCCTCAGCCACCACATAGGGCAACGTCGCAAACTTATCGTCCAACAACACAATCTTGGCAACCGACCGAGTAGCCGGAGCGCCCGACCCCATCGCCACACCAATATCGGCATCCTTCAACGCCAACACGTCATTGACGCCGTCACCAGTCATCGCAACCGTATGGCCAGCGCCCTGCAACGACGCCACCATCGAACGTTTCTGATCCGGCGTGACCCGACCAAACACAAGATTGTCCGCCACCTGGGAATCGAAATTCTCTTCCGTCAACGTCCGCGCATCAACCGCCTGACCCGAATCCACACCCAGCTTGCGCGTCACTGCACCAACCGAAGCCGCATTGTCACCCGAAATAACCTTCACCGTCACATTCTGTTCGGCGAAATACTCCAACGTTTCAGCAGCATCTGGGCGCACTTTCTGTTCAAAAACCACCAAGCCAACTGGTTCGACGTCGGACAGTTCAGTGTCGTCATCCACTACCTGATCAGTGTGTGCCAACATCACCACACGCAAGCCGGTCGCACCAAGTTCCTCGGCATTCTTCGCATATGCGCTACCCCCAGCAAGCACGTCAGCAGCACCCAACAACCAGGAACCCTGCCCGGCAAATGTGATACCAGACCACTTCGTCGCCGAGGTAAACGCATGCCGGCTCTCAACGTCCCACTTCTGCTCGCCTGCATCCAACGCATGCGCCTCAATAATCGCAGCCATCGTCGAATTCGGGTCCTGGTCGGCAGCACCCAGCTGCGCCAGCACCTCTTCCAACTGAGCAAAATTCCATTTACTCGCCGTAGTTTTCGAATCAGCCAAGGCGCCGTCGTCGTCAAACAACCGAATCGACTCGAAAACCATCCGGTTCTCTGTCAACGTACCAGTCTTATCCGCACACACCACGTCCACGCGAGCCAAACCCTCAATCGCAGGCAACTCCTGCACCAAACACTGACGCTGACCCAACCGGATCACACCCAGCGCGAACGCCGTCGACGTAATAAGAACCAAGCCCTCTGGAATCATCGGAACCAACGCACCCGAAATCTTCAAAATAACCTGATCCCACTGGCTTGTTCCCTGCGAAACCTGCGAATAAATAATCAGCACACCAACGGGGACCAACACCCACGTAATGTACTTCAAAATCGTATTAATCCCCGATTGGAGCTGCGACTTGGCCAACGTGAAACGCGAAGCCTCCGCCGTCAGCCGAGCCGCATACGAATCCGCCCCAACCTTGGTCACGCGGTACGCACCCGTACCCGAAACCACAAACGACCCAGACAAAATATCCTCGCCCGGCTGCTTACGAACCGCGTCAGACTCGCCGGTCAGCATCGACTCATCGATACTTAAACCGTCGGAATCCACCACTTCGCCGTCGACCGCGATCTGGTTACCGGACCGCAAGGCTACGACGTCGTCAAGAACAATATCTTCCTGAGCAACCTCGACAATCTCGCCATCACGCCACACCCGAGGCTTCTCTTCACCGATCAACGACAGCGAATCGAGCGTACGCTTCGCCCGCAACTCTTGAACGATACCGATGCTCGAGTTGACGATAATCAACAACCCGAACGCCGCATTAATAACCGAACCAGTTGTCATCACCATCACGAACAGTACCGACAACATTGCGTTTATTCGAGTAAACACATTGGACCGAATAATATCGCCCACCGTCTTTCCCGTGCGTGGCGGTAACGTATTAACCTGCCCATCATGACGACGTTGCGCAACCTGCTCAGATGATAAACCGAACGATGATGTCTGGGACATAATTACTTCTTCTGGTAGAGAGACTTACGCTGGAACACTGGCTCGCTGGTCACATAGACGCCCAGATTGCGGAAGATGCTTTCATCGACCGTACCTAGAATCGTCGTCACATGAGCGTCGCAACGAGCTAGATTCTTCAATTGTGCCATGGCATTACGGGCATCTTGGCTAGTACCGGCCGAAACACTCAATGCGATCAGCACTTCATCAGTATGCAGACGCGGATTACGCGATCCTAAATGCTCCGTCTTCAACTTCTGAATCGGTTCAATCGACTGTGGCGAAAGCAACAACGCTTCACGATCAATCCCCGCCAAATGCTTCAAGGCATTCAACAACATCGCCGCCGAACAACCCAACAGTTCAGACGTCTTGCCCGTAACAATCGTGCCATCTGGCAGCTCAATAGCCGATGCTGGACCACCAGATTTCTGAGCCAACTTCAACGCCGGAGCAACCACCTTACGATCCGCCGTCGTCACACCCGCCTTACGCATCACATGACGAACACGATCCGACAACGTCGAATCCATAGATTCCTTACGCTCTTCAACACGAGCCTGATAATAACGACGAATAATCTCCTGACGCGAAGCCTCCCGCACAGCCTCATCATCACTAATACAATAGCCAGCCATATTCACGCCCATATCGGTTGGACTCTGATACGGCGACTCGCCCGCAATCCGCTCCAACATCGTATGCAACAACGGGAAAACATCAATGTCGCGGTTATAGGAAGAAACCGATTCGCCGTAAGCCTCTAAATGGAACGGATCAATAAGATTCGCATCATCCAAATCCACAGTCGCAGCCTCATAAGCCAAATTCACCGGATGCTCAAGCGGAACATTCCAAATCGGGAACGTCTCAAATTTCGCATAACCAGCCTTCGTTCCACGCTTAGCATCATGATAAATCTGCGACAAACACGTAGCTAACTTGCCAGAACCCGGACCAGGCGCCGTCACCACAACAAGATCACGAGAAGTCTGAATAAAATCATTCTTCCCCAAGCCCTCTTCTGAAGCGATGAGATCAACATTCGACGGATAGCCAGCAATCACCCGATGGCGAGCCACCTTAACCCCCATCCGCTCCAACCGCTGCATAAACGTCACAGCTAACGTATTCGATTCATCGAACTGCGTCATCACAACATTTTCCACCAAAAAACCACGCTCACGGAAAACATCAATCAAACGCAACACATCTTCGTCGTACGTGATACCAACATCCGACCGCATCTTCTGACGTTGCAAATCCTTGGCATTCAAACACACAATAATTTCAATCTCGTCAGCGATCTTCTCCAACATGACGATCTTATTATCCGGAGTAAAGCCAGGCAATACTCGCGAGGCGTGGTTGTCATCAAACAGCTTGCCACCCATCTCAAGATAGAGCTTGCCACCAATCTTCGCCCGCCGCTCCAAAATATGCTTTGACTGCATCTCGATATACTTCTCGCGGTCGAACCCCACCTTGAAGCCCATGCTTATCTCCTTAATACTCCCAACGGCAAACGCCGTTCGGAACCGGTTGTTCCCTGCAGAAAACAACAACGTGAAACCAGTAGATCGTCACGCAAACTCACCACCGGAACACCTCGCTATTTCCATCATAAATAAGGAAAAGCTCCCTTGCCGAAATCTTCAGTAAAAACTGAGATGACTTCCAGGGAGCCCAACAACGGAGTTTACGCGCCATTGTTTATCCTCGTCAAATGCTCATCCAAATTGTGGGCATTTTGCGACTGTTTTAGCTCGGGATAGCGGTTTTAAGATAGTCCGAAACTTGCGCCCTTACCGTCTTCAGCCGGGAAGGCAGAAGCTTCCCCTTCCACCTCCGGATCTTCCGAAACACCCGCGAAATAGCGAGTCATCTCGTCAAGCTTCGCAAGTGCATCGTCGTCGAGATCAAACAACTCGTCCTCACCTGGCAACCACGCAATCCCTGGAACATTCCACTTCTCACGCTTCATGACCTTCGACACGTGATGCGCTGACTTGCCCGTCAGCCGATCAACATAAATCCGGCCGTGTAAATGATCGTATTCGTGCTGCATGATACGAGCAAACCAGCCATCGGCCTCTAACTCGTACCATTCGCCATTAACATCTTGGGCGCGCAACACCGCATGCGGCGAGCGGCGCAAACCATACTGGTAGCCAGGGAAAGACAGGCAGCCTTCCTCGTCGGCTGGAGTTGGCTCGAACGTATCAACCGGCTCGATCAGAAGCGTCGGGTTGATTGCCACTCCGCGCTGTGGCCCCTTATGCTCCGGGCCGTCATACATCCACACATACATCGATAAATCGAGACCGATCTGCGGCGCGGCGAGGCCAACGCCTGGAGCAACTTCGCACGTTTCAAACATGTCTTCGGTGAGCTGTTTGAGTTTGTCATCGAAAACAGTCACTGGACGGCTGGTTTTATGGAGAACCGGCGAACCATATACATGAATGGGGTAAAGCATATATCTAGACTACGCGATTGGCGGTAGGTGTGCATTTATTTGGGGTTTAGTGAGAATCTGGAGGCCGCGGCGGCTGGGGTGGCTGGGGTGGTGCTATTTAGTCCGTTGTTTGCTCCATGCCCGGCCTCTACCCTGCCTCTACCCTGCCTCTACCCTGCCTCTTGTGCACTCAATCGGGGAATAGCGCAAACCTCGTCCATATACGCCGAGGTTTGCACTATAACCCCATTCACTGCAGTTACCGCTGAGTACCAAACCAACCAAGCGTCCGTTGGACCGCCCAACCGCCCGCCGAGCCACCTATCAAACCGACAAACCACCCACTAAACCGCCCGCAAGCCCGGAACTTCGCCAACATTTTCCACACCACCCCCATTTCCTCCGGATATCCACAGGAAATGAAAACCCCCATCCTCGGACACGGGACTTACCTCAGTATTTATTCCATGGAAAAACAACTCTTTCGCCGCTCCCAACTCCCCACGCCACTCGACACGAACCGCTACCAACTCCACATGGCACTCAGTCGCAAAGAACTTGGACGACTCCATCACCACTGGTACGCCACGCCCAATGCTTCGAATTTAGAAATAACCGCGGCAACTCATGGATTTCTCATCGGGTGTTGCACAGCGGCCAACTTATGGGGACTGTGGATGCCTGACTCGAAAACCCCGCATTTCATTTGCCCACGGAATGCCCAGCGGGTCGAAAAGCGGGGAATGATTATCCATCGCGCACTCAATGGACACCGCCAGTTCGGAATACATCATCCACCAAGCAAAGCTCCTCATATCATTTGTTCTCTAGTGGAAGCAGTCGAGCAAGTCGTTCACTATCACGACGCTGAAACCGGATTGATCATCCTCGAATCCGCATTGAACAAACAGAAAATCACCCTAGCTGCCGTTGATGAAATCATTAGCTACGCGCAAAAACGCAAGCAACCAATCCTCAGGCGTCGCATCAGTACAGCACAATCTGGGAGCGAAACGCGAGTGCGAAGTTTCCTCCAATCTCTAGGTGTGCAAGTACAGCCTCAAGTATGGCTTGCGGGAGTTGGGCGGGTGGATCTGCTCGTCGGAAAGTCACTCATTATCGAATGTGATAGCACGGCCTTTCATAGTCATCCGTTGAATGTCGTCGACGATCGGCGCCGAGATGCTCAGCAAACTCGCCTCGGATATAGCTTTCTGCGACTGAGCTATCACCAGGTTTGGGACGATTGGGAAAACACATGCAGCTACATTCGCGCAGTGCTGCATACCCGGAAGCATTTGAAGCCACCCCGGCCGCTGGTTGGTCGTTTTGATGTGCAGTAAATCGACGTGCAGTAAATCGACGTGCAGTAAATCGACGTGCAGTGAACCGTTGCGCAGTGATTGATGTGCAGCAAATCGGGGAATAGCGCAAACCTCGTCCATATACGTCGAGGTTTGCGCTATAGCCACATTTACAGCAGTTATCGCCCGATGTTAAACTCGTTCCATGCAGATTTGGACACTCGAACACCCCATACATGGACATTTCGAGATTGTCGAGGCTCCCGCAGTAGAAATGCGCAAGCTTGACCCGGAGTGGGACGCTGTGCCTGACGTATCGCCAGCCGATGAAACTAGCAACGAAGCTCTCGACTCTAAAAAAGGCATACCTGAAACTGGAGTAGCCACACCTGAAACAGGAACAGACATACCTGAAGTCGCCAAAGAAACATCCAACCCCAACAAAGAGACTGAAGATCAGCGCGTAGCCCTCAAAAATCTTGCTGACCGCTTCGAACGCTGGTCCAATCGTCTCCCGCGTCAGCTAAATCCCGTCAAGGAAAGATTATCTGAGTACACAGAGCGGATCCGTTCAAACGTGGGAAATCAGGTGGCAATACGGCTCAATGGCCGCACGCTAGCGCGTTACTACCGCCCTCGTTCTGGCACTTGTGGGCTACGCGCCTTCCTTCTTGAAGGGGAAGCTTCAGCCGCTGATGGGCAGGCTCATTCTAATGATGGCCAAGCTCCCACAGACTCTGACACATCATCCTCACCTTTCCCTGCACCTGGCGAATTCGCGCAACTAAGTCCGGCTCGGAAGCCTAAAATTACACTCGAGGCGTCACCTTTTGGTGACATTATTTCGGCATACTATGTGGGCTCGGGGCAATCCACTAACAAGCCGGCCACCCGCAACCAATCGGCCGATGACATCTTCGAATTCACCGCCCCACCGAACAGCTATGCAGAGAAACGACTGCGCATGCTGGAGTCGTCACCACTAAAGCGCCTTTTCCTTCCTATTCTCATTGGATTAAGCAAGGTGGGGTGGGCTTGGTTCGCCGTCTTATTCTTCCCAATTGTCAAAGCTGTTCTAGAACCAGTCTGGGATTCAGTGAAGTTGTACGTATCATGGTTGTTCTTTCCACTCGCGTGGTTGTGGACGAAGTTTTGGTGGCTGATTGGAAAGATCTGGTGGCCGATCGGGTGGCTGTTGCGGAAGATCTGGTGGCCAATTGGCTGGCTGCTTGACACGCTTGGTTCATTACTTAAACCTCTCAAGGATGCCGTCGTGCAGTTTTTTGCGTGGCTTAGTTCATTCTTCCCGCCACTCCCCGATCTTCCTGACTGGCTGGCGTGGCTGGTTGGCCATCCGAAGCTGTGGCTACCGGTGGTGACGGGAATTGCGTTTGGGATTCTTTCATTTATTCGTTATCGCCGGGCACGCAGGACCCGGAACAGCACCCAGCCAAACCCAGAGCAGCAGCAAATCGGGGAATAGCGCAAACTGCGACGTATATGGGCGAGGTTTGCACTATAACCCCATTCACTGCAGATACCGCAGCGCGCCAGCCCCAACCGACCCCACCAAGCCCCGCCGCATCACCGAATTCGATAGTCTGGTGTCGTGAATATTTTCTTAGTTGCACTCGTGCTGGTTTCGCTGATTGGTCTGCGGATATATGCGCGTCCCGACGTTGATTCCTATATTTCGCATGCTCACACGACGCAGATTAATGGTGTATTTATTTTGATCGTGTTTTATGCCCATGTGCGCACCTATATTCCGTTGGCTCCGGCGGCGGATGGCTGGATGTACGGGTTGGCGACGGGCCTGGGCCAGCTGATGGTCGCTCTATTTTTGTTTTATTCGGGCTTTGGGGTGCAAGAGTCAATTAAGCGCAAGCCGGGATATGTTGCTTCTATTCCGGTGAAGCGCCTGGCCGTGACGTGGGTGAATTTTGCGGTTGCGGTGAGTGCGTATGCAGTGTTGTCGTTGGTGACCGATCGTGACATTTCGGTTTCGCAGTTTGTGTTGGCATTGTCTGGTTGGACGAGTGTTGGTAATTCGGCGTGGTATATTTTTGCGATTTTGGTGTTGTATGGGTTGACGTTTGTGGTTCATCGGCTCTTAGGTGATGTTGCGCGCCTACGTCCAAGCCTCGCGGTGACGGCGATGTTTGCTGCCGGCTTGCTGTTTGGCGCGTTGATGTTGTGGGCGAAGGGCGCGAGCGCGGCGTATACATTTAACACGGTGTTGTGTTATCCGTTGGGGATGGCGTGGTCGGTTTTCCGCGCTCCGGTGGAAGCTCGGTTACGTGGTCCACGTGGCCGGTTGTGGTGGCTGGTTTTTCTGGTGTCGACGACGGCGATCTTTGTTGCGTTGAAGAGTGTTGCGGGTGTGCACTATTTGGTGTTCCAGTTGGCGGCGTTGGCGTATTGTGCGGTGGCGGTGTTGGTGTCGATGGTGGTTCATTTTGATAGCCCGATTTTGGCGTGGTGTGGCCGGAATCTGTTTTGGATCTATGTGTTGCAACGGTTGCCGATGTTGACGTTGACGTATTTTGGGTTTGCCGATAGTTACCGGTATTGGTTTGTGGTGGTGTCGTTTGCGGTTACTGTTGCACTGACGGTTGTTTTCTCACGCTTAATGGCGCCGGTTCAACGGAAAATCATCGCAGCATTCCAACCACCACGGTAGGGTTTATCCGAATTGTTTGAAGTGTGGGACTTGGGTCCTCATTTGGGCTTCTTTGTGTCTCCTATCCGCGATAGGATGATGATGGGGTTTTCTTAACCTCGAGCGCAATTCAACAGACGTTGGCATCGTTGCGCGAATACAACAGAAAGGAGATCACGTGCTACCTGAAGTAACACATGATCGTGTCAAGCTTCTTTTGGAAGCTGAAGAGCTGAAGTATGAAGTCACTGATGACGAGCGTCTCGTTGTTCATTTTGAGTCGTTGATTGCGTTTATGCGCGTGACCGAGAATCTTCTCCTGATTACGGGTTTGTGGCGTGCAGATATTGTCGCACAGGAAGACGTCGAGCAGGCGTATCTTTTGGTGAACAAGATTAATACTGAGCGTACGTTGCCTAAGGCGTATGTGGAGGATCCTACCGAAGAAGGTAGTGGTTCGATTGTTTTTGAGTTTAATCTCCCGATCGATGATGGCTTGAGCGATGAGCAGCTCCAGGCTGCGTTCCGTAACGCTATGGGTTCCTTCTTTGGAGCTGAGGCTGAGCTTGCTGAGGCGTTGCCACATTTGGTGACGTGGACCGTCGAGGATCAAGGAGAGTAACATGGCGTGGTTTAACAAGAAGAAGGATGAGCTAACTCCAGCTCCGGTCACGATTGAGCGCATCAAGCAGATTTTTGCGAAGAACGAGTGGTCGTTCGACGTCGATGAGGAGCGCGAGAATACGCTACTGACTGGTTTTGATGGCCGGTTCACGGTTGTGCGCATTATTGGCGAGTCGGATATGTTGACGGTTGCTACGTTTGGTACTGGCGCTATTTTGCCCGCTGAGCGTTTCAATGAGGCACTTTCGTGGTCGAATAACTGGAATCGGGAGACTGTTTTCGGTACGGCGCATCCGCATGTTGATGACGATAACGATCTGATCATGAATGTTGATGTGTCGTTCCCGATTGAGGCTGGTGCAACTGATGAGCAGCTTGAGCGTTACATTGGTTTGTCAGTGAGCTTGAATATTTCGGCGATTGATAAGTACATCGAGGATTTCGAGATTCCTCAGCCGGAGCAGGAAGAAAACTAGTAATCGAGGACGAGTAGGGTGTCGATGGCGGGGCAGAATTTTGCGGATGACGGCCAGGTTGAGCAGTTGTTCCAAGTTGATTTGGGCGGTCTTGTTGAGCTGTTATCTCGGAATTTGTACTCTAGTTCGGCGGTGTTTGTGCGTGAGTTGTTGCAAAATGGCCTCGACGCGATCACGGCTCGTGCTGAGTTGGATTCTGCTGCTCCGCGTCGGATCCGGTTTATTACGACCGGCTCTACTTTGCGGGTAACCGATACGGGTGTGGGTTTGACCTTTGACGAGGTGAAGAATCTGCTCTCGACGATCGGCGCTTCGTCGAAGCGTGACGATTTTGGCTTTTCGCGTGCTGATTATTTGGGACAGTTTGGCATCGGTTTGCTCTCGTGCTTTATGGTCTCGAATTCTATTACTGTCTACTCGCGATCAGCTAAGGTAGCTGACCGGCGAGTAGTGCGGTGGGTTGGCCGCTCGGATGGTACGTGGCTGGTTGATTATCCGCAGCCGCATGAGGTTCCGGCCGAGTCGGGCGACGCCGGTACGACGGTTGTGTTGGAACAGATTCCGGGCGATCGTAGTTTTGATTATGCGAAATTGCAGTCGTTGATTAGTGGCTATGGCCAGTTTTTGCCGTTGTCTGTGACGTTGGAGCGGGAGAATACGCAGGCTGTGACGCTGACTGATTCGACTCCTCCGTGGGATATGCCGCGCGGCCAGAAGGCGCGTTGGTGTATCGAGAATTTTGGTTTTTCGCCGTTTGACATGATTGATCTTGAGGTGCCAATTGCGGGCATTAAGGGTGTCGCTTATGTGTTATCTTCGGGGGCGAGCCCGGGCCAGTCGTTGCATCATCACGTGTATTTGCGCTCGATGTTGTTGGGCAAGAAGGTCACCGATATTTTGCCAGAGTGGGCGTATTTTGTGCGCGTTGTGCTCAATACGGATAATTTGAAGCCGACGGCGTCGCGCGAGCAGCTTTTTGATAACGAGATTTTGGATGCGGCTCGTGAGCAGATGGGTGATCAGGTCCGGGCGTGGCTGCAGCAGTTGGCGCAGTTTGATCTTGAGCGTTTCCACCGGTTTACGAGTGTTCATATTAATGGTTTGAAGTCGTTGGCGATAACGGATCGGGCGACTCGCGATTTGGTGGTGTCGGCGGTTCCGTTTACGACGAGCCAGGGCCAGTTGACGTTGGCGGCGATTATTGAAAAATATGGCTCGATTCGGTTTACACGTACGGATAATGAGTTCCGTACGTTGGAGACAATTTTTGAGCGTAACGGCTTGTGCGTGGTGAATGCTGGTTTTGCGTTCGACGAGGAGTTGTTGGCGCAGGTGGCGTTGGATCGTCCGCAGATGTCGATTAGTGAGCTCGACGTCGATGAAGTGTTGAGTGTGCTTGAACCGGTGAGCATTTCCCAAGAGGCGTATTTTATGACGTTGCTGGATGTTGCTACTGACGTGATGGAGGGCCAGTCGTTGGTGGTTGAGGCGCGGAGTTTTGATCCGTCGTCGTTGCCGGTGTTGTTTTTACCGAACGGCAATTTGGCTGGGAAGCTGATTGAAAAAGACGAGCGCGATAGTGGCGATGATTTATTCGCTGGACTTCTGGATTCTGCTGATGCTGCGCGCAGTAACGGGCAGGTGAAGGATGATGCGCCACGGCTTATTTTTAATGCGCGTAGCAGTGTGATTAATGAGCTTGCCGGTGCGGTGACAACGGAGAAGGATGCGGTTAAGAGCGCGATTCGGGGCTTTTATGTCCAGGCGTTACTTGCCGGCCGGCATCCGATGAACCAGCAGGCCAGGTCGTGGTCGGCAACCGTATTTACCACCTTAGTTTCGGCGTTAATTTCGCGCCGTGGCACGATGGGAGAAAAGTAGTCTCATGGCGAGCAATAATAACTGGGTTGATGACGGTGTCGACGAACTTACTGATCTGATTCAGCGTGCGGAGGGTTCTCCGTGGGGTAAGACGTGTTCGGCGTTGTGGGCGCAGGCTGCGAAGGTGGCTGAAGATCGTGGCGATATGAAGATGGCTGTGCGCTGTTATGTTGAGTTGGTAACCGCTTATGTTCAAGGTGGTGAATCGACGCGCGTGATTGCTCCGTTTGCGTGGCTGGAGCGTAATTTCCGGGACAATCCGCAGTGGTTTGACGACGTTGAACTCCCCGGATATTCCGATGGCTTAATTCATCAGCTTGGCTGGTATTACAAGTATGTGTTCTCGGCTGCGCGTGAGTTGCCGAATGTGTCGGTTGTACAAACGGAACAGATTTTGCAGCGTATGCATGATTTTTATCAGCAGCAGTCTGATCCGCAACGTGCGTGGTATTTCCGTAATTACGAAATGTATCGCCGTCTTGGGGAGCAGGAGAAGGCGGAGGGTTTCTATCAGCAGTGGCTGAATGCTGACCGTTCTGAGTTGTCCGATTGTGCGTTGTGCGATCCTGGCCATGAGGTCGATTATTATGCTCGCTTGGAGCAGTGGGATAAGGCTATTGAGATTGGGGAGGAGGCGCTAGGTGCGGAGAGCCAGTGCAGTAATCAGCCCGAGCAGTTGTTGAGCGATTTGTTGTTGCCGTGGCTGTATTCTGGCCGTGATGACAAGGCGTGGGCTGCACATTTGCGTGCCTATCGCCGTTATCAGCAGTCGGCTACCTATTTGCAGAATCTCGACCAGCAGTTAGTTTATTTGGCGGTTTCTGGCCGTGCTGGCCGCCCGGAGCGGTTGGAGCGTGGATTGACGATTGTTTCGCGCCATATTCCGTGGATAAAGGAAGCTGAGTCGCCGCGCGTTTTGCTGGATTTCGCTGCGACTGTGACATTGATGTTGGACAGTTTTGATGGAGAGCGTGACGCCGAAGTTCTCGATGTTACGTTGCCGGGTGCGGAGCTGCCATGGGCTAGCGCCCCGCAGGTGGAGCGTCCGACGATTCGTCAGGCGCGTGACTGGTTTTATCAGTTGGCACTTGATCTTACTGAGCAGTTTGTACAGCGTCCGGGACATCCGCATCCGGAACGTGAAATGGAGCGCTTGAATGAGATCCTCAATCCGCTCCCGGCGCCAGAACCGACGGTCAAGAGCGCAATTCCTGACGTTTCTGGTATGAAGATTAGCGAAGCGTTATCGGCGTCGTCGGCCAGCGACGTTGTCGACGACGAAGAACTGTCCACTCTCGAATCGGAACCGGGCTTGTCTGCTGATCAGCTTTCGGGCCCGTGGAAGGACATGTCGCTGAGCGAATTATTGACGCGGGATGCCGAGTTTGGTTCGGCGGTGTCGTCGATTTATTGGATGCAGGCCTTGGAGCGGGTGGTGGCTGAGCCGCAGCTTCTCGACGCTGATCTGCCAGACTTGTCTGACGCGGCGCGCAGTGAGTGGGAGCAGTTGCGTCTTGAGATTCGCGAGTTGTTGTATGAGGAAGATGAGTCGCCGTATCGTATTCCGGACGTAATCTCGGATCCGGCGTTTAAGCTTATTGCGCAGGCTGAGCAGTTCATGGACAGCGGAGATTACATGGAGGCGGCGCAAACTGCCGATGAGGCTTTGGGTGCTGATACTGCCGATCCGCTGGGTGCCCGGTTGCGGGCGTTGCGCTTGTTGGCGCAGGCGGCGCAGAAGGCTGGCTATATTGAAGAAGCGATCGAACCAGCTCGGGAGCTGCTCAATATTTCGTCGGCTGCACAACTGCCTTACCGTCAGAGTGTAGCAGCGGTGTATTTGGTGCAACTGTTGGGCCGCCGCCGTCGCTGGGAAGAGATGGCGGAGGTTGCACAAAATGCGCTTGATGTTTTGGAGCGTCAGCATCTTGGTGGCGTTGTGCTTCCGCATCTGCATTTAGCGTTGGCGCAGGCGTCGGGGAAGATGGAGCAGAGTGAGACTGCGGCGCTGCATTTGGAGCTGGGTGCGCAGACGATGCCGGTCAAGGATCAAGATGCGCATACGCAGGCGTTGACGCGGGCGGCGCAAGCTTACCGCGAGGCGCATCGGTTTCCTGATTCGATTCGTGTCTGGCAGCAGGTTCTTGCGCTGGTCGAGGATGGGTTTGCTCAGGCGAGTACTGTTCTTGACGAGTTAACGATTGCCGATAATGACGCCGATGCGATTGTGCAAGCGGAGAAGGATTACAACACGGCGGTGCGTCAGGTATGCCAGACTCTCTATCAGTTTAGTGAGTCGATAGGTCAGCAGCCAGGTCAGGTTCCAGACGAAGACGTTGCCTTGTTGGAGTCGATGATGGAACGGTTGCGCACGCTGGTCACCGATCCGAACCATACCGAGTTTTTGAAACGCAGTCCGCAATGGTATGAGGCTGACTGGCAGAGCGACATGGGTCATATGTACATGTTGTGCTACAAGTACGGCATGGCGGAGAGCCATTTCCAGGCGTCTATCGCGGGTTTTGAGCAGCTTAACCAGACCGAGTGTGCGCTGGAGGTCAGTTGCCGGTTAGCACACATGTACCTCATTACGGGGCAGCTGGATCAGGCTTCGGAACTGATTACTCAGATTTCTGATGCAGTGGCTGAGCCGAAGTTTGCAGGTAAGAACGTACGCTCGTATGCGCGGCAGCTTAAGCAGCATCTCAACTCGTTGCGAGATGGCTATTGAGTTTATTGTCTTTTGTTGTGAACAGTGCCTACACGTGCAATTTTCCAATGATAATTAGTCCAGACTGCGATTCTTAGGGTTTTCACGTGGGATAGAGGAGTGGGTGGGTAAAGATTTTCATCTCTACCCGCCCACTCTTTATAAGGAATAAGGACTATGCTTTCTTACGACGTAACAGCACTGCGCCACCCGCAACGAGCAGGAGCGTTACCATACTCAGACCAGCAAGGTTAATACCCGTCTTAGCGAGATTACCACTCTGGTTTGGAACAGGCTTCGGAGTTTCCGGAGTCTGCTTCTTTTCAGGAGCTGGCGTCTTTGGACTCGTGTCGCGAACGTCTTCCATTGTGATTGTTGAGTCCTTGGCTTCAACCCAAACACCGTTTTGAAGAATCTCAATCTTCTTACTATCAACGGTGTTTGTTACACGGAAAGTAATCGCTTCAGCCTTCAAGAAGCCAAGAGGAGCCTGGTCTTCAACGAGGGTGTAGATACCTTCGTTGAGTTCAAAGGTCTTTACAGCTCCAGTGGAGATCCACTCAGCAACAACGTCTGAACCATCAGCCTTATCACCTTTAACAATCTTGAGTGCTGCACCCTTGAGTTCATCACCCTGACCGGCAATAACCTTCGAGAAGTTAACCGCCACAGTAGACGGAGCAGGAGCAATAGGCTTCTTCACAGTAACAGTAACCGTCTGATCATCAGAATCCTTCTCAACGTGCTCAGCAACAGCATCGCCAGTCTTCTTACCAGCATCATCAGCCTTAAACACACGCTCAAGAACAGTGAACTTCACCGGCTGACCATCAGCAGTCAACGCCGACTCAGGAATCGTCAAGATCACAGGAACTGTAGCTTCGCCAAACGCTGCCTGATCTTTTGTCACAACGAACTTCTGTTCTCCTACAACAACAGATTCTTGACCAGCATTATTAACAACATACGTCGCCTCAGCAACATACTTACCAGCTGGGAGATCCTTCCAAGCAATCGTGTCAACAACCTCAACAGGCTTCACACCATCAAGCTCAACAGACTTCTCACCATTAACCGTAGCAACAGTCGAAATCGACGGCTTCGGAGCAACAGGCTTCTTCACAGTAACAGTAACCGTCTGATCATCAGAATCCTTCTCAACGTGCTCAGCAACAGCATCGCCAGTCTTCTTACCAGCATCATCAGCCTTAAACACACGCTCAAGAACAGTGAACTTCACCGGCTGACCATCAGCAGTCAACGCCGACTCAGGAATCGTCAAGATCACAGGAACTGTAGCTTCGCCAAACGCTGCCTGATCTTTTGTCACAACGAACTTCTGTTCTCCTACAACAACAGATTCTTGACCAGCATTATTAACAACATACGTCGCCTCAGCAACATACTTACCAGCTGGGAGATCCTTCCAAGCAATCGTGTCAACAACCTCAACCGATTTAGCCTGGCTTAACGTTTTTTCTTTTTCACCGTCAATAGTGGCTTCGGTTGATATTTTAGGCAGAGATGGTTCCTCCTGCTTTTTATCGACCATTTGAAGAGTTGGTACATAACTGGGATTATCTAGTTTTGTACCGATAAGGTTTTGATAACCAGGCTGTGACGCCGAATAGAAATTCAAAGTTGAATTACCAGGTAGTTGCTCATCAGTATTGCCCGCATACGCTATTAACTTCTCGTAAGCTTTTTTGACGCTACTATTCGGCTCTTCATTTTTCAAAATCCCCTCAAAGCCATGGGATTCTTTTCCTTCATTTACTGCTTTTTGAACGTCAAAGTTATCCGTCAAATGGTAAATTGCTAATTGTGTCGCAGTTCTGAACTGGGTTGCAGTCAGTTTCAATTCCTGACCTATATTCTGCGAGTCGTTAGGATATCCTGCCCAGACTATCTTTGCTAACTTATCGTACGTTCCTTCCTGGAAATCAGTCACTGCACCATCTAAATACTTCGCAACGTTCTTATCATTTACACGTTCATACGTGACAATATTCGGTTGCAAAATGTTAGGCTTGACATCATTTCCAGTTCCATCATATGATTCCGGAGGAGCTTTTCGCTCAATATTCAGACAATAAACCACTTCCCCTTTGCCGGAATTCTCTTCGGCACTGTCCGTGGTTTTTGCGTAGTAGAACTTTCCATATGGAGTACCTGGCCAGGACATACTATCATCATTAAAATCACTAAACGCGGTGACACTCTTGGAGTCGATATGTTTCAGGGGAGTTTCGACGAAACTGCCAGATGAGTCCTTCACAAGCACTGACCCATCACTCTGCACTTTAAAGATGATCGGCTCAGCTAGGCTGTAACCTTTGGGAGCTTCTTTTTCTAGTAATTTATATTCCCCTGGCATCAGTTTAGTCTGATGAAGGGACCCGTCTGACTCCCACTCTTCAATAGTCACACCGGTTGAACCATTTTGATTTCTACGTATCTCCAACTTCGAGCCTTCTAGACTCTTGTTTGTGTCTGCTCCAATTTTGGAGATATTTAGATCGATTTTTCTTAGCTCAGCACCCTGCGCCTGGCTGGAATAGTTGAATCCCATTATTGAGATGAGCAAAACAATTGTTGCCACCACACAAGTTATGCGCCGTCCTAAACCACCCAGTTGCCTATCAATGATATTGCATGTACTCATTGGGTTCCTTTTCTATTTTAAATTAAACCTCTTCAACCATATCGCAAAACGGTTACTATGGGAACATTATCTGCTTGAAGTCATATTAAATTGATACAAAATCTTGTTATGTAAGGTTGCAACATTAGATCTACGCTATTCCAAAGTAACTTTTGCCAGACTTCGGGTTCTCGAATTTCATCTAAAAATGAGGTGCTCCGAGTTATGTTCCTTGGCGTGTACCTTGATTTCAATCATTTATGGCTTCTGCGCCGGTCCAAAACTCTTCCTCAGTGTCAACCGGTGTACGGTAGCCCAGGTTTTGGTCGAGCCGCGCTTGGTTCCACCACGAACCCCATTCAAACGCCAGCGATTTCAACGTCCAACCACGGACCAATCACGACCGCCTATAGATCGGCTCATTCTTATACGAACCGTTGACATTCGCAAACCAGAGCGTTGTCATAGGAATCGCCAACCCTCACTGTAGATACAGGAATTCCATACTCGGCAAGACTCTCATTGTAAACAATGCTTACATATTGCGATCCGTGGCCGCAATGGTGAATTAGATCGGTCGTTTTCGATTTCTTGCGGGATGGGGTATCCCAGTTCGCAGTGGAGGCGGGTGGTGTTCGACCGGTGAACCGCGCCCAAGGTTTCCCACTCGACTTCGGTTAATCCTTCCGACGTTTGGGAGTAGATCAGTTCACTTTTGCGTAGGCCGTTGACGGTCTCGGCTAGGGTATTGTCGTAGGAGCCTCCTACACTACCAGTGGACTCATCAATCCCCGGGTCTGATGCATTTTTAGGTGACAGTTTTTTATGCAGCTTTGAGAACTGCGGATACTATTTTCTCATATTCTATGGGTGTTTGTTTACCGAGCCGGTTTTGGTGGCGTTGGCGATGGTAGGTGTTCTCGATCCATGTGGTTATCGCGATTCTTAGTTCGTTGCGGGTCTTCCAGTGCCAGGTGTTGAGCACGTTGCGTTGGAGTAGAGAGAAAAAGGATTTAGCAGCAGCGTTATCGCCACACGCTCCAACTCTTCCCATAGACCCAATCACGTGGTGATTTCGCAGGGCTTGAGTCTAAGCATTCGAACGAAATTGGCTACCGCGGTCGGAATGGACAATACATCCGTGCGTGTTCATTCCTTCTCGCTTGCGGTGCATGATTGCTGCTTGTAGAGCATTGATGGCTAACGAAGCATCCATACGCTCGTTCATGCTGTATCCTACTATGTAAGTTAGAGTGCAGATCTTTGATCATACACAAATACAGTTTCCCTTCCTTGGTTGGATGCTCAGTAATATCAGTAACCCATACGTGATTCAATCTCTGCGTTGCGGTAGTGAACTTATGGCTAATTACTCCTTGTTGATCTGTGATTGCTCAGTAATCATCACCAACAGCAGGCCCAGGCCTTGAACGGCGAGAACGTTTTTTACCGTAAGAAGACCATAGTCGTTCTTGATTACACAGTTTCCATGCACTTACGTTCGCACATGTTCACACCAGCTTGGCTTGCTTAATCTTGTAGATAACGGTATCCAGCTTGTGGATCTTTTTCATGCCCGGCACGTAAAGCGAATAAACGCTAAAGCACCTCAACGCTCACTTGGTGTTAGGGGTTGAGATAACCAACGGTAATACTGGGATCTACTTTCATCCAATCCAAGATCGAATGCGGCGACATACGAAGTTTAACCACAATCCCTTGGGCTGCTACCCAACGTGGACACTCATGAAACTGCTGATGTTCAAACGCCAAACGAATAGCCCAATCCTTCAACCCCTGCGTAAATTTCCGTGCCAAAACAACAATCCTTCCTCAAAACAACAGGGAACAAAACCCACGACGGTCCACTCACAACCAGATGTGCGAAGAATTGTTCGGGGATCACCCCTTCTATTAAGACAAGAATACCGAAAAAGAATTACATGACAACAGAATAGGTACGATAATGAACATCCGCATTGAACGTTAGAAAACATAATCGCCAAATGAGTGTGCGGAGCAATAGAAACACGAGAACCAGATAGCAACCGCTCAAGTTGTACGAACTGATTCTTAGCTCACTGCGCAGTTACCCCGCTCTCAACCCATATTTTTATCGGGCTAAGTAGCGGGGTAACATTTAGGCTTACAGTAACACTTGATTGTTACGTTTAGCAGTTATCCTCTTTGTGGACAAGTAGCCTGTTGATTAACAGAATTCCACCAGAAACACTCATAACAATGCCCAACAATAAAAGGAGCGGTAGTTCTACTCCTGTCCGAGCCAGGGTCTTGGATGGAGGTGCTACATTTCCCTTCGGTGTGGTCACAACAGTTTGAGACTTATCAGTCTTGTCCTTATGCTCAACCACATGCTTAGCATCCTTGACACCATCTTTATCAGCATCAACAAGATCCTCAACCGACACAGCACTCTCGTACACAACATACGTCGTACCAGCCTCAAGCTTCACGGTACCAAAATCAATGTCCCACGTACCAGCACCATTATCACTAGCAGCAAGAGTCTTAGACACCACAGCATTAGCAACAGGCGTGACAGTCTCACCATCAACCTTCATCAAAGTACCAGTGACCTTATACTGAGCACCCGCAACCAAACCAGTGTAGGTAATAGTATCAACCACCGGAACACCGGCAACAGCCTTATCACCCAAAACACTCACAGCCCGATCACCAGTAGCAGCAACCGAATCAGCCTTCACAGTAGTCTTCAAAGAACCAACCGGATTCACAACCTTCGGTGTGGTCACAACAGTTTGAGACTTATCAGTCTTGTCCTTATGCTCAACCACATGCTTAGCATCCTTGACACCATCTTTATCAGCATCAACAAGATCCTCAACCGACACAGCACTCTCGTACACAACATACGTCGTACCAGCCTCAAGCTTCACGGTACCAAAATCAATGTCCCACGTACCAGCACCATTATCACTAGCAGCAAGAGTCTTAGACACCACAGCATTAGCAACAGGCGTGACAGTCTCACCATCAACCTTCATCAAAGTACCAGTGACCTTATACTGAGCACCCGCAACCAAACCAGTGTAGGTAATAGTATCAACCACCGGAACACCGGCAACAGCCTTATCACCCAAAACACTCACAGCCCGATCACCAGTAGCAGCAACCGAATCAGCCTTCACAGTAGTCTTCAAAGAACCAACCGGATTCACAACCTTCGGTGTGGTCACAACAGTTTGAGACTTATCAGTCTTGTCCTTATGCTCAACCACATGCTTAGCATCCTTGACACCATCTTTATCAGCATCAACAAGATCCTCAACCGACACAGCACTCTCGTACACAACATACGTCGTACCAGCCTCAAGCTTCACGGTACCAAAATCAATGTCCCACGTACCAGCACCATTATCACTAGCAGCAAGAGTCTTAGACACCACAGCATTAGCAACAGGCGTGACAGTCTCACCATCAACCTTCATCAAAGTACCAGTGACCTTATACTGAGCACCCGCAACCAAACCAGTGTAGGTAATAGTATCAACCACCGGAACACCGGCAACAGCCTTATCACCCAAAACACTCACAGCCCGATCACCAGTAGCAGCAACCGAATCAGCCTTCACAGTAGTCTTCAAAGAACCAACCGGATTCACAACCTTCGGTGTGGTCACAACAGTTTGAGACTTATCAGTCTTGTCCTTATGCTCAACCACATGCTTAGCATCCTTGACACCATCTTTATCAGCATCAACAAGATCCTCAACCGACACAGCACTCTCGTACACAACATACGTCGTACCAGCCTCAAGCTTCACGGTACCAAAATCAATGTCCCACGTACCAGCACCATTATCACTAGCAGCAAGAGTCTTAGACACCACAGCATTAGCAACAGGCGTGACAGTCTCACCATCAACCTTCATCAAAGTACCAGTGACCTTATACTGAGCACCCGCAACCAAACCAGTGTAGGTAATAGTATCAACCACCGGAACACCGGCAACAGCCTTATCACCCAAAACACTCACAGCCCGATCACCAGTAGCAGCAACCGAATCAGCCTTCACAGTAGTCTTCAAAGAACCAACCGGATTCACAACCTTCGGTGTGGTCACAACAGTTTGAGACTTATCAGTCTTGTCCTTATGCTCAACCACATGCTTAGCATCCTTGACACCATCTTTATCAGCATCAACAAGATCCTCAACCGACACAGCACTCTCGTACACAACATACGTCGTACCAGCCTCAAGCTTCACGGTACCAAAATCAATGTCCCACGTACCAGCACCATTATCACTAGCAGCAAGAGTCTTAGACACCACAGCATTAGCAACAGGCGTGACAGTCTCACCATCAACCTTCATCAAAGTACCAGTGACCTTATACTGAGCACCCGCAACCAAACCAGTGTAGGTAATAGTATCAACCACCGGAACACCGGCAACAGCCTTATCACCCAAAACACTCACAGCCCGATCACCAGTAGCAGCAACCGAATCAGCCTTCACAGTAGTCTTCAAAGAACCAACCGGATTCACAACCTTCGGTGTGGTCACAACAGTTTGAGACTTATCAGTCTTGTCCTTATGCTCAACCACATGCTTAGCATCCTTGACACCATCTTTATCAGCATCAACAAGATCCTCAACCGACACAGCACTCTCGTACACAACATACGTCGTACCAGCCTCAAGCTTCACGGTACCAAAATCAATGTCCCACGTACCAGCACCATTATCACTAGCAGCAAGAGTCTTAGACACCACAGCATTAGCAACAGGCGTGACAGTCTCACCATCAACCTTCATCAAAGTACCAGTGACCTTATACTGAGCACCCGCAACCAAACCAGTGTAGGTAATAGTATCAACCACCGGAACACCGGCAACAGCCTTATCACCCAAAACACTCACAGCCCGATCACCAGTAGCAGCAACCGAATCAGCCTTCACAGTAGTCTTCAAAGAACCAACCGGATTCACAACCTTCGGTGTGGTCACAACAGTTTGAGACTTATCAGTCTTGTCCTTATGCTCAACCACATGCTTAGCATCCTTGACACCATCTTTATCAGCATCAACAAGATCCTCAACCGACACAGCACTCTCGTACACAACATACGTCGTACCAGCCTCAAGCTTCACGGTACCAAAATCAATGTCCCACGTACCAGCACCATTATCACTAGCAGCAAGAGTCTTAGACACCACAGCATTAGCAACAGGCGTGACAGTCTCACCATCAACCTTCATCAAAGTACCAGTGACCTTATACTGAGCACCCGCAACCAAACCAGTGTAGGTAATAGTATCAACCACCGGAACACCGGCAACAGCCTTATCACCCAAAACACTCACAGCCCGATCACCAGTAGCAGCAACCGAATCAGCCTTCACAGTAGTCTTCAAAGAACCAACCGGATTCACAACCTTCGGTGTAATCACACGACCTGTAATTAACGACTGAGTTTCTTTTCCTCGCTTTGGACGCTGGGCTTCATAAATATCCACAACGACTTCTACACCACTAGGAATTGCCTGAGGATCGCGCATGAAAGCATCAAGCTCTTTCATTGCCTCACCGTAAATACTAGTCAGTTTCTTAGTATTTACAATGTTATATACTAACTCCTCTTGAGCTGCCCATAATCTGAACGACGGAAAATTATACCTTTCCTGAATTTTTAGCGGATCTCGTTCCATCGAATATATGAGTCGCTTAATCATTTCAAAGCGTTGGTCTTTGGAGAATTCTGGATTCCTGAGATCTAAAGCCCGACCACCTTCCGCGTTAGCTAACACCGCATCGAGAGTATCTGCATTAGCATTACTGATGAGCCTATACTCACCCACTTTTTTCTTCGAAGAATAACTTGGGGTGCCATGACGCTCATCTAAACAGAACGACCAGGGGGCGACAATTTCGCCCGTTTCCCCTTTTACGACCTTTAGTCGCTCTCCTTTATCGTGAGCGTAATAGACAGTAGTTTCATCTTTAGACGGAGACGGAACGGCTATTGCTGACGTAACTCCAGAAAGCATCAGGAAAAGCGCCAAAAAAAATATTCCCATCCGGTTGAGATATCGCATCATTTTATTCTCCTACAAGCAATCAACGGACAATCCTCTTAATTATACGTTGTCTACGTCTAAAAGATATCTTTCGCTTTGTACGCTATCTCACTTTAAAAGTGAAATGCAGTGATCCAATTTCTTTCTTGAGCTATGTCAACCCAGTAATTCGAATGGGTTAACTCATTTTTGTATGTGCCTATGAACATTTTGAAGTTAACGCGTTATTGTAACTATCAACAACGTTGCCCGTTGAAGGAATAAAACTGGCATCTATTAACCGTTGGCTACACTCAGAGGATTCAGCCCTCCCCAAAACGAACCGCACGAACCTTAGCCTCGTAATCAGATTTCTTAGGTTTAGTACAGGCTTCCTACCTACCCAAAAGAAAGATAATCCGGACCACTTCAACGGCCTACACATAACTTACTCCGAAATAACTGATCATTGCCCCCCAACAGACCCGCTACAACTAACCATCATGAAAAACACCGGCAAAACTACCGTCTAATACGGTAGACCCCACCTGCACCTTTTGAAAAACCTCACCATGCGGTCACATGACGTGAAATATGAAGCCTCGAAAACACAGAAAGTTCCCCGACATGCGAACACATGTTGGGGAACTAGTGGCGGTAGCGGAGGGATTTGAACCCTCGGTACGGGGTTACCGTACACAGCATTTCGAGTGCTGCACCTTCGGCCGCTCGGACACGCTACCTTGCCTGCCAATCCTATCGTGTTAGCCTACCTGCACGCAAAATTAGACACGTTTCGGGTACGTCACATAGTTCAGCATCGATATTCACGACTGTATAGGGGATTTGTCGGCTCTTTTTCCAGTGCACTACCGACGTTGCTGGAACCAGTCGCGCAGCAGCTGCATATTTTCTTCTTCACGGATGCCGCCAAGAACTTCGACGGTGTGGTTAAGTCGAGCGTCGCGCAATACGTCCCGCACAGACCCAGCCGCTCCGGCTTTTTCGTCCCAAGCACCAAACACCACGCACGAGATCCGCGAGTTCACAATCGCTCCGGCACACATCGTGCACGGCTCAAGCGTCACCACCAACGTACATCCGCTTAAATTCCAGCGACCCAATGCTCGCGCCGCTTCCCGCAAGGCGTTAATTTCGGCGTGCCCGCACGGATCGGCGTCGACCTCGCGGGTATTCCACCCGGTGCCGATGACGACGTCGTCGGCAAACACCAATGCACCCACCGGCACGTCGCCAGCTTCCCCGGCACGGCGAGCAAGCTCTATGGCGTGACTCATCGCTTCTTTTTCGGATTCATACATATCACTATGGTCGCATGTTTGTTGCCATCCGTGTACTCTCGATAGAATTTCCAGAACGCCACCATCCTCGCGCACCCACCTCCCTCGAGCCCTACCAAATTTTGATGCACATTCGTCACCAGTAAAACATGTCTGATATCCATAAACCCGGTAGATTAGTAAGTATGGAACTTCAGGTAATTAGCCACCCACTTGTGGCACATAAGCTTACAACTCTCCGCGACAAGAAAACCCCTTCCCCAGTTTTCCGCCAACTGGTTGAAGAAATCATCATGCTTCTGTCTTATGAAGCAACACGCGATATTCTCACTGAACCAAAGGAAATCGATACTCCGGTTGCACATATGACCGGTACAACGATGGCTCACCCACGCCCAGTTGTGGTCCCAATTTTACGTGCGGGTTTAGGCATGCTTGATGGTATGGTTCGCGTTATCCCAGCGGCCGAGGTTGGTTTCTTGGGTATGAAGCGTGATGAGCAGACTCTTGAGGCGATCACCTACGCTAACCGCCTTCCTGACGACCTGCACGACCGTCAGTGTTTCGTCCTCGACCCGATGTTGGCTACCGGCCACACGTTGATCGCGTCGATCGATTACTTGTTGGAGCGCGGCGCTCGTGACGTCACAGCTGTATGCATTTTGGCTGCCCCAGAAGGCTTGGAGGCTCTCGAAAAGCACATCGGCGATCGCGGAAACGTCCGCATCATCGTCGCTGCAGTTGACGAGAAGCTAAACGAGAAGGGCTTCATTGTTCCTGGATTGGGCGATGCTGGCGATCGTTTGTATGGAATCGTCGATTAATATGTACACCGGTCTGATCCCCACGTTTGGCCCGCGGGTTCCAGATTATTTGGGTCCGGATTGGGTGGCACGTACGGCTTTTTTGAATGAGGTCGACGCCGGTACCCCGCCTGGCCGTCCCGATGTTGCGGTTCTGGTCAGTGAGGTCGACGCCGATGCGCGCGTTAGGCGTTCTGGTGTTGCCGCGCTGTGGTTGCCTGGGTTTTTGGATTCGTTTTTCCATGTGGAACAAGCCCAAGCGTGGGGCAAGGCTGGTATTGCGTTGTATGGTTTGGATTTTCGCCGTTCTGGGCGGGCGTTGCGGGTGCCGTCGCGCCGCGATGATGTGCGCGATCTGTTGATCCGTGAAGAGGAAATCCATGCAGCGCTAGCTCATCTGCGAGCTCAAGGCGCTGAGCAGATTGTTTTGATTGGTCATTCAACTGGTGGCTTGCAGGCTGCCTTGTTTGCCGATCGTCATCCAGGTGAAGTCGATGCGGTGATTCTTAATTCACCGTGGCTAGATCATAATGGTCCGCGATGGCAGCGCACAGTTGCGACATCGGCGGTAGAAAAAATCGCACGGGTTTCTCCGCTTTCTCCGATTGCTCGGCTAAAGCCGGCCTATGCGCGCAGCCTGCATGTTGATTATGGCGGAGAGTTTTCGTTCAATCCGCTCCATAAGCCTCTCACGTCAGCTACCGTCTTTGCCGGATTCTTCACTGCTGCCCGCCGCGGGCACGCGATGGTTGCGCAAGGCTTGAATATCAAAGAGCCCGTGCTGCTTGCACATTCGGATCAGTCCGGTAGCGTCATGCATCCAACTGCTGCCGAACTGGCACATACCGACGTCGTTCTCGACGTCGCTGACATGAAACGCTTGGCTCCAACGCTCGGCAGAAACGTCGAAACAGTGGAGATTATTGGCGGTCGCCACGATCTTTCTCTGTCAGAAAAACCTGCACGTAATCGTTATACACGCGAGACGATCCGTTGGGCGTTACGCCAACTCGGCCGTTAATTCGCGCCATTTACTTCTACCGTTTACTGTTAATATACGTATCATGTGCCGCTTTTGGCGGCCTAACCTGTTCTATCTAAAAGGAGATGCCGATGGGCAAGGCAAGCCGCCGAAACAAAGAAAAGAAGCCAAAGAAGGCACGTATCCAGTTTGTGGATCGTCCGTTTGAAGGCCTACCGTTTGAGCCGCAGCTTGTTGCAATGCGTGAGATTATTCCAGCTGCAACATTGCCAGTGCGTACTACCGCCGAATTCGGTGGCGAAGATCTGATGATCGTCACGTTGCTTCCCGGTATGGCTGCGGCGTTGCGTCGCAAAGATGGCGTTCTCCTGGTTGCTGCGCAAACCGTGATGAATTCTGGCGATGTGTCGCTTGATATTGCTGACCGTGTTATTAAGGGTATGGAGTTGAAGGCTGGCGATACTCTCCAGCAGACCGACCAGCCAGTTCCTGGCCCGCGCCTGCAAGATATTCTTGACCTCAGCGCCGAATCTGAGATGACGTTGCATGAGAATTATGCTTTCTGGGTTGATCCAGCTGAGCTTGATGATCCAGAAATGAAGTCGGCTATTGAGCAGACTCGCGACCAGGTTCTGCCAACTGCTCACGTTCCAGAGATCGAGGGCGCGTTCTGGTGCCGGATGCAGCGCGAGTTCGTGCGCTGGGTGCGCCCGGAGCCAGAAGCTCAGGTTTTGGACGCGTTGGCGCGCCTACACCAGGCTCGTGAGCTCGGGTTCGACGGTGGTCGTTTCGTTGGCGCTTTCCGTGCGCTCGGTTTGATGATTCCAGTTTTTGAGCTCGATGCCAGTAGCGAAGCTGATGAGATGACCAAGCCAATGGCTGTGTTTGCTGAGCGTTTCGAAAAAGCACTTGCAGTGACGGATGCGTTGACCCCAGAAGAGCGTCGCGCTCGTGCGGGTATTATTTCTCGCCAGGTGACTTTGCGCTAAGTGTGTGTTGTTGCAAGGGGTGGTAGAGAATTTTTCTACCACCCCCTGTTTTATCTAGTGTAGGTGTGTCCACCAGTCTGATATTTCCGACACTCACGGGACCCTTACTGAATATATGGAGTATTGTTACATATTGTGAATACCGAACAGCGCGTTGCAGTTATTATCCCGGCAATGAATGAAGAAGATCGAGTTTCCGCTACCATCAGCGCAGCCCGCACGATCCCCCACGTGGATCTGGTCGTCGTCGTCGACGATGGCTCGTCCGATAAGACGCAAGACGTTGCTCGGCAAAACGGTGCGACAGTCGTCCGGCATGCCGTTAATCGTGGCAAAGCCGCCGCGATGGAAACCGGAGTAGCTGTTGTTGCGATGCGTGACGTTGAAGGCCAACCAGCACGGGCACTCCTTTTCCTCGACGCCGACCTGGGTGAATCCGCTATTGAATGCGCACCGCTTGTTCAAACAATTTTCGATGGCGGTGTTGATTGCGCAATCGCTTATCTGCCACCACAGGCCGGTGCTGGCGGTCACGGGATTGTCACCAACACTGGACGCAAAGGCATCAAAGCTCTTACCGGATGGAATCCGCGTCAGCCACTATCTGGCCAGCGCTGTATTACCCGCACTGCTTTTGATGTTATTACTCCATTGGCTCCCGGCTGGGGCGTGGAAGTTGGTATGACGATAGATCTGCTTGTTGCTGGCTTCACGGTCCAAGAAGTGCCATGCGACCTGCGCCATCGAGTTTCGACGAACGATTTTGCCGGGCAGCTCCACCGTGCCGCACAGCTACGTGGAGTTTTAAAGGCACTCGCTTCGCGTACTATCCAACGCCATAAGGTACATACCTCGCACCGACCACCGGTTATCGACGGCGAACCGTTCAACGCATACGGAGCGTAAAGGCATACGAAGCGTAAAGGCCACTCAGAGCCTTAAAGTTCCGACGCCTGTAATCGCCGGCTAGCTCGTTGGCGCTCCACAATCGATAGTGGCGCCCCAAAAGCTACACCAATGAGCAAAATCACGAGTCCGGAATCGTTGAGTGCAACCGCCACAAGAACCAGAGTGAGGACGGATCGATCCACCCAACGAATATCTGGATCGACATTCACCAGCGCACTTTTCGCACTCGAGGTAGCGAAAAGCTGTTGCATCCGTGAACGATACAGCCATATCGTTGCCGCAACGAAAACCACGATCACCCATACGAACCAAGGCGCTGAACCGAGCATAGCCATCAGCTTGCGGTAGACTACCGCTACGGCCCCACCGTCGATCACACTTTGAAAGAATCGCGCCAAATGAGTCCAGGACTCTTGCGGGCGCAGCCAGTCAATGAATGCTACCCCGATGCTCACACCGGCCCCCACACCAAGCACAATAATCATGGTTCGGGCGGTGAGGGTGCGACCACCGAGCGCAACAAACAAGACGAAGAACGCAATGAAAAGCGCTGGTACGCCACCGAAGTCGGCACCGAGTGAGCCTGCCCCATCAAGAATGAGGGCCACTATACCCATCACAATCACTGTTCCGGGAACCGTGATCTGACGGTGGTGTTCGCGAAGAACATGAACAGCAACAATGGTGAGCCAGAGCATCGAGATCGCAAAAACAGTAAATGGGGCGTTTGAAAAACCATAGAAACGACCGCCTTGTTGCGGTTGGTCACCGAGCACTGACGACGAATGTAAAAGCGAACCAGTGAGAACATCGACGCTTAGCACCCCAGCACTCAAGAGCGCAACAGCTCCTGCTGGCCAGGAGCTCATAACGCTCATATAGGCACCGAATAGACTAAACGTCATGACAAGAAGCAAGAAAACAACTGTTGGCGACGTCCAGTTCCACCATGGGAGCAGGTTGACGATAAACGAGGCCACTGGCATTATTGCCACCGTCAAGCCAACCAATTCATGAGCACGACTACTCTTCGCTATTTGACGGCCACGAGCCGCACGCCATAAGCGCACACCCGACCATCCCAGGAAAATTACTGCGAGCGCACTAAACAGCACGTAGAACGGACCAACTGCTGGTCGTACTGCGATTGCTCGGGCGTCACCAGCTCGCAAAGTAGCGGAAATGTCGGCGAAGGCACGTTGGTGAGTGTCAGTCATGGCGATCGCGGAGCCGACAAAGTCTGGTAGTGGACGCAGCCCTAGTTGAGTGACGATCAGTTGCGGGAGATCAGTAAGTTGAACGAGTCCGCGATGACGGGTTGAATTGGTGTACGCCAAGGTTCCTGGTTCGATCTGCGTCCCAGTGGCGGTAAAGAATTGTAGATGCGCAGTGCTCGTATCAGAATCAGCGAGCGAAGCGACGATAATCGTCGTACCTGGATCAATCTGTTCGAGGAGTTCTCCGATGTGCTGGTCAAGTTGTGCAATCGCGGAGCTAGCTTGTGGACTTCGCTGAGCAGGGGCGGCAAATGCGGCACGTAGATCTGCCAGCATGCCTTTTGATTTGGTTTGCCCAACAGCTGAGGCTCCAGTACTAGGTTCGTTGTCGATCCGCCCCATGTCGATCATAACAAGGTCAGCGTTGGCGACCTGCGGATAACGCTGTGCCGCATTGACAGTGAGCCCATCTTCGGTTTTCGCATCTGCGTGGTAGCGATGTGGTAGCGCAGTGTTCGACGACGATCGCGCCGCGAGCGCCGCACCAGAACCGATTGTTGCTACGGAGATATTAGCGCGTGCGAGCTCGTCTCCAAGGGTTGTTCCGGGTGCATCGTAAGGGGAGAGTTTTTCGGCCTCACTACGAGCAGTTTCGACGTCGTTTGGTAAAACACCGTTAGATGAAGCGGTGACGGGTTGTGCACAGCCCTCAGCAATGGGGTCTGCAGCACGTACGCCTTGGCTGAGCGTTAGCCAGCCCGCGTTTGGGCACGTAGTGACTCCGAGAGTTTTCACGGCAACATTTGCGGAAGCTCCACGTTTCACTAAACCGACTAGGGCAGGTGTTTTTTCCGGCGAAATATCCGCCCAAGTTACGCCACTAAATCCGATAACCACGGTTTTATGGCCCGGATCAACCCGCACTGCGCCGTCGTTATCGATCGTCATTCCGCGCCAAGCTGGGGCTACAACGATGGTGACAAGCGCGATCACTAGTACGCTGATGGTCGCCCACCATCGCCGTAGTACACGCCTAGAGTTTGTGTACTGGCTGGCGTCAATATGCCCAGTGCCGGTGGAGTTGTGTGCCGATTGGCTCATCTAGGTACCCGAACGTTAAGCGCTTGCGGAAGAATCTGGGAATGAACGCGATTGGTGTAGCCGAGGACGTCGCCGTCGACTTGTACTGGGTGGGCGTCTTCAGTTTCTAGGGAAGCTTGGGTGATACGGTGAATATCGAGGGCTGCCTGTGCTGGGACACCAGGGATTTCGGAGCTGGTTTGCCCGCGACTCTGATTGCCAGCACGGCGTAGTAAATCGACCCATCCGATGAGTCCAAGCTTGGTGTCGATAACGGCTAGTTCAATCCAGCCATCATCCGCTTTGGCAGTCGTATCAAGAATAATGCCACCAACAAGCTCACCACAGTTCAGGAACATGACGGTGCGTGCCTCTGTTTTAACTGGCTTACCATCACGACCCGCCGTGATTTTGGCTTTCATTTTTGGCGCCAAAATATGCGGTAACGCTGCTTTGAAGTAAGCCACCCAACCGATGTGTTCTTTCAATGTTTGGTTAGCTTCAGCTTCGGCCATAATTTCGGCATCGAGCCCCATCCCGGCATTAACAACGAACACATACCTTCCTGGTTGCGCAACATGGCTGGGTTCGCGATGTCGTTTACTGACGATCGGAACGGAAGGTTCACGCACTGTAAGCACACCAACGTCGATCTTGCGATTCACGCCGGTCAACGCAATCCGTGCCAGTTGTTGGGTGTCATCTAACGGTAAGTTGAGGTTTCGTGCCAATAAGTTTCCAGTTCCCAGAGGGAGCAACCCGATTGGGATTCCGGTATCGACTAAACCTTCGGCAACCACTCGGACTGTGCCGTCACCACCGGCGGCAATTACTACCGAAGCGCCGGCATCTATAGCTGCCTGAGTCTGGCTCACGCCTGGATCCTTAGCAGTCGTTTCTAGCCAGATGGGCTCTGGCATGGAAGCATCGCGGGCAACTCGAGCGAGCTGTTGGCGAATCTGATCCCAGTTAGCTTTCTTCGTCGGATTGTAAATGACGTGGGCAGGCCCTTGGTTAGGTGGTGGAACTGGTGCGCTCAATTCGTCTTCATTGATGAGTAAAGTGCTGGTTCGGCGTCGTTCAGCGACGAGCAACCGAATGGCTCGACGGTTTTGGAGTGCGCCAATGAGCGCTACGAGCGCAAGCACAAAGGTCGTAATCAAGAGCACTAAATCCCATTTCATAGTCACGATTCTACTCGATGTTGCCCACTGCTTCGTCTCATTGCTCACTTACCATTAGGCCACAGCGTTCAAACGCACTAAACTTATACCTATGATCGATATTCGTACCCTTCGGGAAAATCCAGAAGCAGTCCGCGCCTCGCAACGTGCTCGCGGCGATGATCCAGCATTTGTTGATGCAGTTCTTAGCGCAGATGAAAAGCGCCGCTCCTCTCAGCAGGCATTTGAGGATCTGCGCGCCCAGCAAAAGAACCTGTCTCGCACGGTTGGCAAAGCCTCACCTGAGGAACGCCCAGCGATTTTGGCTCAGGCAAAGAAAATGTCTGAACAAGTTAAGGCGTTAGAAGCTGAAGCTAATGCGGCAGCCGCTGATTTCCAGGCTGCCATGCTGAAGATTGCCAACCCGGTGCTTCCAGGTGTCCCAGCTGGTGGCGAGGACGATTACGAAGTTTTGCGCGAAGTAGGCACGGTTCGTGATTTTGTTGCTGAAGGTTTTGAGCCACTCGATCACCTCGATGTGGCTGAAGGTTTGGGTGCGGTCGATATGGAGCGCGGCACGAAGGTTTCTGGTTCGCGCTTCTACTATCTGAAAGGTATCGGTGCTCGTCTCGAGCTAGCACTACTCACCATGGCAGCCGATCAGGCTGAAGCTAACGGGTTCACGTTGATGAACACTCCCACTTTGGTTCGCCCAGATGTTATGGGTGGCACTGGTTTCTTGGGTGCGCACACTGACGAAATCTATTACTTGCCGGCCGATGATTTATACCTGACCGGTACCTCCGAAGTTGCCTTGGCTGGTTATCATTCAGATGAGATTCTCGATTTGAGTGCGGGTGCAAAGCGCTACGCTGGATGGTCTACGTGTTACCGTCGCGAAGCTGGCTCTTATGGCCGCGATACGCGCGGAATTATTCGTGTTCACCAGTTCAACAAGGTAGAAATGTTCTCCTTCTGCACCGCCGATGAGGCCGTGGAAGAACATCAGCGTTTCTTGGCGTGGGAAGAAGAAATGATCCAGAAGATGGAACTTCCCTACCGCGTGATTAATACTGCTGCTGGTGACCTTGGTTCTTCAGCTGCTCAAAAGTTTGACTGTGAAGCTTGGCTTCCAACCCAAAACCGGTACATGGAAGTGACGTCAACGTCAAACTGTACAACTTTCCAGGCTCGCCGCCTAGGTATCCGCGAGCGCGCAACCGACGGTTCAACCCAAGCAGTTGCCACCTTGAACGGTACGTTGGCTACAACGCGCTGGCTGGTTGCTATGTTCGAAAACCATCAGCAGGCTGATGGCTCCCTATACATCCCTCAAGCGATGCGTCCATATCTTGGTGGCCGTGAGCTTGTTTCACCGATTGGTGCTACTAAATAACGTGAATATTGACAATTCTCGACGGTCCGGGAACGCAATTCCCGGGCCGTTGCCCTACTTTAAAGATGTCCTGCGCTCTGCTTCATTACCGAAGGCAGGACCGGATTTATTACTCGCTATCGATCTCGATGGCACGACCTTACATCATGACGCGACGCTGTCTGCCCGGATGCGTGAGGCTGTTCATGCTCATATCGCTGCCGGCACGACCCTGATTTTCGCTACCGGGCGCGGTATTACTGGCACCCAGGTGGCGTTGAGTGACGTGGGTATTGAGCGCGGTATTGCAGTGGTGTGTAATGGTGCGGTTACGACCTCGATTGGGGGCGTGCTTCCGGATTCGGAAACTACTGCGCTGCCAGATTTTTTGGGCGCGAATGGGCCGGTGTTCCGCCTAGTTGATTCGCACACCTTTGATCCGACTCGGGAGATTGAGATTCTTTCTGCTGGGTTGCCGAGTGATGTGTGGTTTGCGTTAGAAACATTGGATGAGCCGACGCGGGTGACTTACCCGTTCCCGCCGGATGAACTTTCTGGCCCGAGCCGGCTGGTGCCGTTGGAGGAGTTGGCGTCGACGAAGGCTACCCGGTTGACGGTTCGCGCTGCGAAAATGACTGCTCGTGAGCTTCTTGACGCAGTTGCTGACCTTGGTTTGCACGGCGTTGAGTATGCTGTGGGTTGGTCTGCCTGGATGGATATCACACCTGAGGGTGTTTCGAAGGCTTCTGCCTTGGAGGAATTGCGTGTGCGGTTCGGTATCGATCCATACAATACGGTCGCTGTTGGCGATTCAGGTAACGATGTGGCGATGTTGGAGTGGGCAAACGTAGGTGTTGCGATGGGCAATGCTCCGCAGTATGTTCGCGAGTCTGCCGATGCATTTACTGATCATGTTGACGACGACGGTTGCGCAGCGGTGCTCGAAGCTTTGCTCTAACTCCTGGCCATATCTTGAGAGACTGGTCAGCTCGATTTCCGCTCCGTTTCGGGGCGGTTTTCAAATTCTGGGGTGCGTGTGGCGGCTTGGCCAGCGATAACTGCGGCGAGGGCTGGCAGGGAAATGTAGAGTCCTTCTTTGATCATGATGGCTCCGGAATCGTTGATTGGTACAGCTATCAGGATTCCGGCTGCGATACCGATTGCGATCGGAACAAATCCATACCCTGAGGTGATCTCATGCAGGGAGGCTAGGTGTACTCCGCTGCGGGAGTTGAGGTAGCGGGTGGCAAAAATAGCTCCTACTGCCACGATTACGGCCGCTACAATCAAGATGAGCAGGTCTGGACGGCCAACGAAGGAGCGGGTGACGTCGCGAATTTTTCCGCCGATAATCGCCCAACTATCAGAGCTACCGAACTTTGACCAAAATCTGCCAATATGTGATTCTCCGCCGCGTGTAGCGTCCACAAAACCTACAGCGGACATGACAGCCACGGTGGCGATTATCCATAGGAGGATATGCCACCAGCGCAGTTTCTTGCCGGCAACTAAGAGTGCGGCGATGGCGAATCCGGCAATAATGCCGGGTGGTCCTCCGAAGTCTGCTCCCCATCGTGGCATCGCATCTACGGCGAGCATCACGACGCCGACGCCGGCTATTGCGTAAGCGCTGGCGGTTGCGAGCTGGTTTTTTATACGTTTGCTAGCCATGCGCGTGCCGACAATACGTTTGCCGGCTGTGTTTAGCGCGGACACTCGCTGTTTATTCGCTCGTTGGCGCAGATAAGCGATAATGAACAGCGCTGCCATGAGTCCGCCAGCGACCAGTATGAGGTAGGTACGGTTGGAGATGCCGTAGTATCTGCGCGAGGTGAGCATGAGGGATCCCATGAAACCGTTGCGCTGGTGTGGTGAACCGGCAATAATATCCAGGCTTAAAATGGCGGTAGCAACCATTGCAATGAAGCCGGCACGATGTGGGGTTAGGTGTGCCAGAGCCACCAGAGTGATTGCTATGAGGCTGGTGAGTAGAATCGCCCAGGCTTGCATCGCACCGGGCCGTCCAGGGAGATCCCACCAGGGAAGGAAGTTTAATATCATTGCCGAGGGCACCCAGGCGAATACCCATAGGTTGAACTTTTCGAGGGCCACCCATACCCATTGTGGGGCACCCCAACGGTGGCCTTGCCGAGCGGGCTTGACGAGGAAAACGGCAAGTAGTCCGACTACACCAATCAATGCCACCATGTTGAAGTATTGATACCATTTCGCTGACGATGAGGCGGCCGTGTAGGCATGTTTGGCAACGTCGAGCACTGGATTCAACGCGGCACTCTGTGATGTTGCGGGATGGATATGGAGTCCGTTAAGTTTACCGGTGATCATGTTGCGCAGGTCGGCTGCGGTGATGAACCCGGTTGCACGGGTGAGGTCTGATCCGATTGTTCCGGGCCCGTTGCGGCCGTCGATTGTCATGTTGGTGGCGAAGAAGTGTAGGTGGGCACGCCGCCATTGATCTCCTAGGGAGGCGATCATAACTGTTCGCGGGTGGGCGCTGTTTTTATTGGCGGTTAAGATGTCTATCAGCTTTTGCTGGGTGAGTTGTATTTGGGTGGGGACGTCGAGGTAGCGTGGTGCTCCGCGTACGGTACCGATATCGGCGACGATGTCGGCAGGTGAATTATCTAAAATGCGCGTGAGTTCGTGCTGTGCTTTGGCAGCGTTTTCGGGGTTTCCGCCGTCGGGCAGGGCATACCATTGTTTTACTGTGCCTACCTCGGAAGCTACCGGGATGGCGGCATTGAGGCCGATGGCAACGACGTCGTCCGAAAAAAGATGATTTTCCGGCCACTGTGTTTCGCCGAGATGCTGTACGAAATTACGAATGTGAACCGGCTGGGCAGATGTGTTGGTCAGGCTGGCTGGATCTTCGAGAATTGTGGTGGGATGACATTCGTCTCCATATTTCACGATGAAGGATTCAGGGAGCCGATCGGAGATGTCGCGTGATGTACGTAACTGCATCCACCCTTCAGATGGACATGTGAGAGGAGACACTGAACGTGGGGTGAGGGCAGCGAAGGAGTAGTCGGAAAGTAGCGTTGATAATTGTCGATCGGTGAAGTCCAGATCGTGCGGACGAACTCCAGCCATGCCGATAAAAAGTAGAGAATCGCTAGCAGAAGTCTCGGTTGAGGCGGGAGTCGCGACAGCCGACTGGCCTGCGCCAAGAGCGCTAAAAAAGCCTAGTATCACTATCAATATCGAAATTATTCGTAGCCGCACATCTGCCCCTTCTTGTCTCTACCTCTCCATAGTAGAACAAATATCTGCCTTACCAGTTTTTACTTGAGCAACAATTCCCTTACAATAATGGAAGTGTTAAGAATCCCTCGTGGTTTCTTGAGGCTAAGGAGAGTTGTCAGAGCGGCCGAATGAGCTGGTCTTGAAAACCAGTATGCAGTAACCCTGCATCAAGGGTTCGAATCCCTTACTCTCCGCTGTTTGTTTCACACAAACACAAAGGAGACGTGGCTGAGTGGCCGAAAGCGCTCCCCTGCTAAGGGAGTAGTCGCCTAAAAGCGGCTCGCGGGTTCAAATCCCGCCGTCTCCGCCAAATGTCCCGGTAGATTTCCTACCGGGACATTTTCTTTTCTCACTACACTTCTTTCCACACTGAGCTAACGGAACAAGAAGTGCCCGTGTAGCCAGCTGACAAATATCCGTGAAGATTGACGAAAGCACTACTCCCTAGAGCGTGATTTCAGGCATTTAAAACCACATTTTTCCGCTATATTCTCAGCTAAAACTGTATTTTCTGAAGCAATGAGGATCACATATTGCGATACATTAAGGTACGTTGCACCCGATCCAAAGTTCTCCTTACGCACACCACCCCCAATAGTGAGATCGGGCTAAAAGCATAACAAGTACTATCTGACTGACTATATATTCGTCTTTAACCAAGCAGTAACCGCTGCAGCGAATTTTTCTGGCTGATCTCGGCGTACACAATGGCTTGCCCCGGCGATACGCTCAATAGTGATTACTGGGTTGGCTATCATCCCAAGCCTATCTTCGTCGAACAAAACATTGCCACTATCCCCAGTTATCAGTAGCGTCGGCACAGAAAGTTTGGCAAACAAACTTTCATCCGTAGTTCCTACAACACCAGTTTCGACCAGACGCATATCCACTTGGGTTTTTCCTTGTACCCACCCAGCGCATTCGGATACTGACCAGGCCGGATGTGCGGCCCGAATATCCGTCAGCGCCCTGCCCGGATCACCGCACACTCCACGCACACTAGCAACTAAATCAGGTGCAGATTCCCGATACTTCCTCACTTGGCGAGCAGTCAAAATCGCTGGATCTTCCAATACCACCCCAGCCACGAACTCCGGGTAGGTAACCGCCACCCATGCCGCGATCGCCCCGCCCATCGAATGGCCAGCAAGAACCACTTTCCCGCTACCAGACTCACGCGCGTAACGTTGAACAACCGTGCTCGCAGCCTCACACGCAGCAGTGAATGGATCTTCCAGATTGTCGTCGGAAAACCGTTCGGAAAAACCGTGCCCGAGAGAATCAACTAAAACAACCTGCCACGTGGATCCGAAATGAGTAGCTAGATCAGCAAGTGATACAGCATTATCCGTAACCCCATGGAACGCAACAATAATGCCATCGAAGTTTCTTCCTGTTTCAGTCACCGACAACCGCACGATCAGTCCTTACAAATACAAACCTACCTAGCTCTCACCACACTACTCGCGCACATATCACCCGCGCCAAGCAAACCCACGAAGTTCCCAGAAAACTCACTCACAGATAATCTCAGGCCTGGTGGACATCCTCGATAGTATCGAATTTTGCTCAGAGCTTGGCACTATGGGCTTCTGGTCGCTGATTGTTTACAGTTAGCTATAGTACAATTTTTAATCATCACGATATAACGATTTAAAGGAGAAAAGATGACTGACGTTCCAGCTTCCGCAACCGGATCTGCACGTATCAAACCACCATATATCGACGTCGAAATGCCATCGGTATACAACGCTATGGAAGGCGTTGCAGTTGCGCTAAGTTCAGCATTCGACGACGTTGACCTCTCCCGCACAATTGTTGAACTAGCTTACGTTCGCGCATCCCAACTCAACGGTTGCAGCACCTGCCTGTCAGTACATGTTCCACGCGCGTTAAGCGTTGGTGTTTCCCAACAACAAATTGATCTTCTTCCATCGTGGCGCCACGCAAAGAAGGTTTACTCCGATGCGGAAAAGATGGCGATTGAACTCGCTGAGGTCATCACCCGTCTTCCCGAAGATGCCTCCTACGAAGAACTCCTCACCCGTGCCCGCGAACACTTCACGAAGGAACAACTCGTTGCTCTGGAATGGGGAATCATTGCGATCAATGCGTTCAACCGCGTCTCGGTCGTCTCCCAACATCCAGTTCGTAAGCGTCCACGCGCCTAGCATATATGCGTGGGCGGGAAACCTCCACGCACCCACGCGATCGGCACGTAACGTTCCATACGTCATCATAAAGCTGAGGGCCACGCACTGCGTGGCCCTCTATGTGTGGATATGCGGAAAAAGCTTTACTTCTGATATCCGTGTGGATTGTTTTGCTGCCAATTCATCGACGTCGCCGCCATATCATCCATCGTGTACCGGGCCTGCCAATGCAAGTCATGCTGAGCTTTAGAAGCATCCGCGTAAGAAGAGGCAACATCACCATCACGACGTGGCTGGATAACATAAGGGATGGCCTTACCCACAGCCTTCTCGTAAGCCTTGATCACTTCGAGTACCGAATAACCGTGACCGGTTCCAAGATTGTAAACATAGACGCCGGTCTTGTTGATATTCGAAGCGGCAGCGACATGCCCTTGGGCAAGATCCATAACGTGGATGTAGTCGCGCACGCCGGTACCGTCAGCGGTGTTGTAGTCGTCCCCAAAGACGTTGACCTTGTCGAGTTCACCAATAGCAACCTTGGCCACGTATGGGGTCAGGTTTGCTGGAATACCCTTCGGGTCTTCACCAATCAAACCGGATTCGTGTGCCCCCACTGGGTTGAAGTAACGCAGCAAGACGACGGTCCAGTCCGGATCGGCGCGATGCAGATCGGTGAGGATTTGTTCTTCAAACACCTTCGTCCAACCGTAAGGGTTAGTTGCTTGCGCGGCTGGAGTTTCTTCGGTGATAGGCAAAGTTTGCGGATCACCATAGACGGTTGCCGAGGATGAGAAGATGATCTTCTTTACTCCGTGACGGCGCATAGAACGCAACAAGACGAGTGCTCCACCGACGTTGTTGTCATAATATTCGAGTGGCTTTTCTACCGATTCACCCACCGCTTTCATACCAGCGAAATGAATAACCCAGTCAATGTTGTTTTCAGTGAAAATCTGGTCGAGGAGTTCTTCGTCGCGCAGATCGCCTTCATAGGCGCGCACTGGTTTTCCGATAATCTGTTCGACGCGCTTGAGAGCTTCTGGGGACGAGTTGGAATAGTTATCGACGCAGACGACGTCGAATCCTTTTTCTACGAGGGCTACGGTGGTGTGGGTGCCGATATATCCGGCGCCACCTGCGACGAGAACTGTTGTCATGTCCGTTACCTGTCTTAGTTGATTTTTGAGGGTTGTCGTTTAGTTTTCAGTAGTGAAACCGAGATCTTCAAGGAAACTTTGCGTGATGCTGTGGTCCTTAAACACTGCAGTATTTTCTAGGATACGCTGGCAGACGCTTCCAAGCTCGTCACGAATTGCTTGAGCGATAACGTCAGCGTCGCGGTTTTCTCCGATGAGTTCTTGTAGTTCGGCAAACACTCCAGCAAATTCGTTGAGTTCTGCGGGTAGCTCCTGATTGTTTTCGAGCAGCTGGGCTAGTTGAGCCAGCTGGGTATCAAGGCGTCCGGGTAGAATAAACAGGCCTTGCGCTTCGATCAATCCGATGGATTCTTGTTTGATGGCGAAGAATTCTGGGTGGGCGTGGAAAATACCTTCTGGATATTCTTCGCTGGTGATATTCGACCGCAAAATGATCGACATTTCGTATCCACGTTCGGTCAGGCGCACAGTTGGTGAGATGGCGGAGAAGACGTCGTTGCCGGCGCGCGGAATAATGCCCAGTTCGTCGTTTCGGTAGTTGATCCAGGCTTCGTGGATGCGTGTCGATAGCTCTTCGATCGCTTCGCGGTCTGTGGAGACGACGCGCACAGCAGTGTTGTGCCAGTCAAGGATTTCGATTTCTGCCTGCGGGAAGTCAGCACTGCGGAAACTCTTCCAGCTACCTGCTACGTGCATAGGTAGCTTTTCACCACCGGCCTGGTAGTGGTCGTGGCCTAATACCGAACCGCCGATTCGTGGCAGGGCGGCGTTTGAGCCGATGAACAGATCTGGGTATTGGTCGACGAAGTCCATCAATCGGCGGAACGTGCCTCGATCGACATGCATCGGGGTGTGCTCATAGTTCACCGCAATACCGTGTTCGTACAGGTAGCCGTATGGGGAGAATTGCCAGAACCAGTCCTGCCCGTCAAGTGTCAATGGAACAGTGCGAAGCGTGAACTTGGTACGCCCCGCAAAGCCTTCATTTTCGTGGCAGATCGAGCACTTGGGGTATCCGCCGGCGACGGAGTTACCGGCCTGTGCCTTGGCCGCGCTCTTGAATTCTGGTTTGGCTTTGTTGATCGTGACGATCAGACCGTTGGTGTCGAAACGTGGGTTTTGGTCGAGAACGGAACGGCGAACGTAGTTGTTCTTGATCGAATAGTTGTAGAGGTTCGCCATGGCGTGGGAACCGCCGTAGGCTTCTACGTCGTGAAGGAATCCTCGTTTCATTGCCGACGGGGACAAGCTCACGATACCCATCATCTGGTCACACAGTGACTCTGCTTGACTTTCGTCAAACAAGCCGGCTGCAATTCCGGTGTCCCGTAACTGTTCGATGATGACGTCTGGCCGCTCATGTCCAGTGCCGGTGGCACCGGTTGGTCGATATGAGTTCAACCCAAAGAGCGCGAAAATCTGGTTACGTGACCAGTCTGAATCGACCGGGTCAAGTTTGAGATGAGTGTGGGCATAGTCGATTAAGGCATCGACTGCCTGATAGAAATTCGTGAGCTTGTCTTCGCTCATGTTACTTCTCCTCTTGTCCGTTATAGGCTCGGTTGGCTATCTCGCACATCTGGTCATATTTGCGTTCGATGTCAGCAACGAGCGCGATCTGGTTACGGGCACGTACCAGATTGTGTTCGGCATATGCGGTCGCAAAGTAAACATCTCCGTCGATATAGTCTGTTAAGAACCGCATACCGCATTCGGCGGTCATGAGTTTCGCTGAAAATGCTAGCAGATCTCGTTCGGCTGGTGTGAGGGTTTCACGCAATGTGGGGATGAAGCCTTCGCAGTATGCGGTGTAAAGATCGAGGCTGAAACCTACTTTCGAACGATCTTTTTCGTCTTCATCGGCAAGGGCAGCGCCGGTACGTAACGCATCGCCGAAGTCGTAGAGTAAGGAACCGGGCATGACGGTGTCAAGATCGATCACGGCCCGGACTTCTCCGGTATCTGCATCAAGCAAGATGTTGTTGATCTTGGTGTCGTTGTGGGTTACGCGCGAGGGAATCTCCCCGGTTGTCAGCAGGTCAGTCACGTAGGAATATTCAGCTGCTCGCTGGGTGAAGAACTCGATCTCGTCAGTAACTTCTGCCACTCGTCCGGAAGTATTCTTCTCAACCGCCGCTAACAGGTTGTGATAGCGCGTCGGGGTGTGGTGGAAGAACGGTATCGTTTCTGCCAACAACGTGGCATCGAAATCTGCCAAGTCACGCTGGAATTGACCGAATGCTGCAGCCACTGAGCGCACCATGTTTGGCGAAGTTGCCAAACTGTATGAGCGCGAGTTGCCGATATAGCGATACATGCGGAAATATTCTTCCCCTTGGCGAAGATACAGCTTGTTATCGAGCGTCGGAATAATCTCCAGCGTCTCTTTGCCTTTCTTCCCTAAATGTTCGGTGACGAGCTTGATGTTGTTCATCAAACTATCCACATCCGCAAACACGGTTTTGTTGATCTGCTGCACGATGTAGTCGTCGCTACTGGTTGTCACTCGATAGGTTCGGTTAATATGCCCGTCACCCCAACGAGTACTCGAGACGTGTTCCCCGCGAATACAGAATTTTTGTGCAATGCTCCATGCTTCATTCATGATATCGCCGTCCATTCAATCGCTGACGGCGCCAGATCAAATGTTGCCGCCTTACCCCCTGGCAGGCTCACCACAGTATGCTGTGGTTTTTCCGAGTTGTTCACTACTGCGTAGATACCTTTCTCGGCAAAGTATGCCACTTCACATTCTGGGTTCGATGAACCCCAAACGGCGTACTGGTCTTCCTTGTGTGCCGCATAGAACAATGCGCGTTCGAGCAATCGTGCGTTCAGTGCCGAATATGGTAGGCCAGAGAGGTAGACGCCGCGGCCGTCGTCGTAACTGTTGACTGCGAGCTGAACTTGGCCGGCGAGCCCAGAAATCACGGTTGTCTGTTGCGAAATCGGGAAGGTGTTCATAATAGCTTCGCCGAAATCGAGGCTCTCGCGCGGAATATCTTGGATAACGAAGTGGTCCTCTGTGAGCTCGGGCCAATACTTATCTACGTTGAGGCTGTGGTAGATTTCTTGATCCACGCCCAGAATATCTGCCAGCTGGAAATGACGGCCACCGTGTTCGACGGCGCTCGGCTGGCCAACACCTACGAAGCCCTTACCGGAACTGACCCAAGAACGAATCAGCGAAACGAGCTGCGGATTCTTCCAGGCTTGGGCACCAGAATACGACGTGCCTTGTGGACCGGCGTTAATAATGACGTCGATATCGGAATCGATACCGTTGGCGAGGACGTCGTCGAAACTCAAGAAACGCACATTGACGCGCATACCTGAAAGTGCTTCGAGGATGCCGTAGAACGAGCGGTTGTATTTGTTCGGCAACGCATGAGCAACCGTGAACTCCTGCCAGGATCGGCGAGCACCCCAGGCATCTAGCAATGCCACTGTGAGCTGGGCTTGAGCGCCAGTACCACCAGACTTGTCATAAATATCGCGGAACTCGTTCGCAATAGTTGCTACGTCGTCTACGAACTTCGGGAACTTCGCTGCCAAGGAGAGGTAGCCGCCGTAGCCCATGCGTTCAAGTGGCGAACGCAAAATAGCGCGGCGAGACTTGCGCCAATTATCCCACGCTTCGATCGACGGATCGGCGCCCTCGTAAAACGAATCCGGGAAGAAGTACGGCAAGAAGCGACCCTCGTGATACTTCACGCCCTTAATGTCAGCAATCATGCGGGTGGTTGTGCCGTCACCGACCGAACCGACGATCGCATCCATACCCACATTCGGGAATGTTGAACTGTATGGTTCGGTGCCGATCCACTGATCGCCGAGGAACATCATGGCTTCTTTGCCGGCAGCCTGGACGCGCTCAACCATCTGCTTCATCAGCGAGTGAACAAAGTCCGCCGTGAAGTCGAGCCAGTCACGCTGTTCTTTGCTTGGGTAGACGAAGGACGAACCGTAGGATCCGCCGTCGACGAAGTGTTCTGGGCGCATCCGATAACCATACTTACGTTCGAACTCATCGAGCGCACGCGGCGAAACCGTCACCGCAAAACCGGTCCAGTCAACAATCTTCTCTTTGCGCTCGTTGTTGAAAATCAACGTGAACTGATAAAAAAACGTAGTGAAGCGAACGACGTCGACATGCGGGTTATCCACCAGCCACTTATCCAAGGTGTTCAGCATAAATTCTTGGATTTCCGGGTGACGTGGATCGAACGCGATTTCGTGTTCCTTATCGCCCCAATCGTTGGTGATGTGGTTGTACATCTGTACCGGATCCCAGATGACGTACGCCAAGAATGTCACGGTGTATTCGTGCATCTTGTGGGCATCGTGGATGTGAACGACGTCGGCGTCGGCGTCGAGGCTCCACTGGTCGGTGGGCAGAACTTCGCCCGAGGTACGATCGATAACTTCCCAGAATCGATGTGGGCTTGCATCACGATTGATGGTGAGTTGCTCGGCGAAGTAGGTGTGCATCAGCGGCACGTCGACTGTGGTGTCCGTGGCGCGGGTACGTTCTGACATCAGGTAGACCATGGGCACGCAGTCCATATGATCTTTCATAAAATAGTTGTGACCGCGGTTAGGGAAGTATGCCGAATATATACGTTTGCCCATGTTGATAACGTCGTCGTCGAGGTGGGTGCCGTCTGAATTACGAATTGCGTCCGCACCCCATTTTTCGGCTAACTCAGTGGACTGCTGAATAAAGTTTTCTTCGGTAGGTATGGTAAAGCGACCAACGCTCATATTTACTCCCCTAATAACAGGTAGTCGGTACGAGAATAAGCATCCCTCAGCTGTGCCAGTGGAAAATCGGCGACTGGCTTGGAGAGTCCACGATGACACTCCACAACTGCAAAAATCGTAGCACATTTACTAACGGGAACTAGAAAGTAAAGCTATCCATCTCGCTATGACTGCAGCGAATTTTTCTGGCTGATCTCGGCGTACACAATAGCTTGCCCCGGCGATACGCTCAATAGTGATTACTGGGTGCGTGATAGATATTTTGTGGGGAGTAAACCTGCTTGATTTACTCCCCACACTGCTACTCGCTCATAAATCAGCCAGCTAATTGCCGTCGGATAACCAGATGGCCGCTGATGAACGATAATTGCTCGTCGCGTTGGTTAACCACGGTAATAGCTGTTTGGTTCCGTCGCCCACTAGCCGGATGGAATGGACCATAAGTCACCATTGTTACCGGCTGAGATTGAGGTTGTTCGCTCTCAACAGTTCGATGCAGATTGGAAACTATTGGAATCTCGTTAATGCAGTCGGCAGATCCCCGCCCCAGATAGAACGGGAAATCCGGAGCAAACGCTTTGCGTCCAAGATAGGTTACAAAACCGGGTGTTGCTAAAGCATTTTCCAGCTCATCAAGATGTTTTTCGGATGTAATTCGCACAATAAACTCGCCGTCAGCTAGGTAGGTACGGTTCACAACCGACGTCCCACCTTGCGCATCGGGAGTAAAAACAAGTGCTTTGCCTTTAGCTTTGCCAGCAGAAATACCTTGGACGATCTGGTGTCTCCTGCGGAAAAGTGTAGATTCTGTGCGCGGATTAATTGTATGAAAATCATCCACAATGTTAGGCCGGCGATCTTGTCGAACAACGAATTCAACATCATTTAACCACTCCGGCCATTGTCCGCGCTCAGCGCCCAAGGCACCTGCAAGTAGCCCAAGAAGACCTGAGCGGGTGGGCCACGGCTCAGTACGAATGATGTTACCGCTCACCGCTGGGCCAGCCCACGATTGAAGTGGTCCACTCAGCCGGATATACAGCGACTCAATCATTGCAGAATCCAATCAACAATGCGATCGATCATACCATCAAGAGTTTCTCGTTCCACACCTGCAAACTGATCATCGGAAAATTCCGCAGTGCCGGAAAGAACTTCAACTGGCCCGAAATTTCCGGGATCAAACGATCGTGCCCGCTGGTATTGTGCGGCAAGCTCCTTGATCGATTCTGCTTCGTAACCGCCATCGGAGCCCACTTTTACTGGCTTTTCAAAGCTGTATGCAGTACGGTAACGCTGTTCTTCAGCAAAAACAAGGCTTGGCATTGTGTAAGGTGCAGTAGAGTTTTGTTTACCTCGTGGCATTCCATATACTGCTGCTCGAATGAACTCTCGTAAGTTATCTCGTGTTTCTGGAAGCTCAAAAGCAGTCCAAACTGCTTTGAGCTGTTCCTTATCGATCGATATTGTTCGATAGAATGTGCCGTTCACGTATCGTGATACGCCAAGATAGGTTGCACCCGATTTTTTGCGATCGCGTTCGCGCACGTCATCGCCTGTGGAGAAGTAGTCAGACTCAATAGTTGCTGCGTGGGTAGTAACCCCTGGCGATACCGCGATCGCTGCTTCAGTGTTTTTCCCTGGTGCATTTGCAAACATGCGACCAAATGCGGCGATCGCTAATGAACCTGTCTTGCCATCAGCGATAAATTCACTATTCTCTTCACCATCGATTAGACTTTGCGCAAGAGTTGTTAGTTCTTCCACTGAAAGCCATGCGGATCGATCCGATTCTTTCTCCGTAGCTTCACCTTTTGTCAATTCACCAATACGCTTCGCAGCTAGCTTACTCAATGATTTTTTATCTATTTCTGGATTCAGTTTGGCAGCGATATCAAGCACTTCATCTACAAGTTTTCCAGAACGCACTGAAAGATCGAGGCTGGCTTCTTCATATTTCCCACGAATACCCCGCTTGATGCTTTGTGACGAATGCATTGCACGCAATGCACCACCTTGCATAAGGCGCTTGGGAGTCCCGGAATCATCACGGTTGAGGTTCGAATACGGAACGTTAGAAATGATGTGTAATGTTAGATTCTTTGACATGGTTGTTCCTTAAATTGCTATATGGATAATGATTAGTTCTCAGAAGCATCAGCAGTTTGGCCGATATTGCCGTAATAGTCTTTTAATATTTGCATTCTTAACGCACGTGACTGCTCGCTTACACCATTTCCCCATCGGCTGAGTAAACGATAAATTGAGAAATAGTCGCACGCCGGAGGGTTCGTTAACGAGTTCGCCATTTGCATTAATCTCCAGATTGACTTGTACGCTTCTTCAAAATCTTGGGTGTGGATGTATGCCAATCGTTGAGCTATCGCATCGGGATTTCGCGGATCAAAAGACACTTGCTGGTCTGGTTTCTTTTGCCGAGCCCACGCTATCGACAATTCACTGCACCACTTACCAAATGATTTGAATTTTCGTTCCCCATTTTCTTGAGACTGTGGAATATCAGTAAATTCAGCGATAAGGGCAGCGACTCGCACTGCTGTCTTCCGGACCTCAGATCGCGCATCGGGCCCTAAAGCTGGATATATGTACGGATATGCGTAATGTTCGGTAAACGGATCAGCTCCGCGTCGAATATTAGCTCTTTGTTGCCGGAAAGTAACCGCACTCCGCCGGTCAAGAATTTGATAGATCAATGCAAATTCTGATTTATCATGCACATCATTAACCACGCTACTCCTCCTGTTCTTTCTAGTCTTCCTTAGTAGCACTGTGGTGCTCACTGATAGTTTTCTGAATAATGCGAGAAAGGCTTCCTCGCACTGCATATATTTGTTGTGAATATTGGCCAACAAATGGCTCAGTGACACTGTCATAAGTTTGCATCGCAGCCCGATATATTCCCGTTGACAGTTTCTGAGTAGGCTGAGATCCCGCTCGGAGTTCACTCATATATGTCTCATAAACAGGCGTTATTTGGCGCCAAAACTCTGCCGAGGCATCAGCTCTCGAATTCTCCAACGCATCCAAAGCAAGTGCCGGATAACCACTCGCTTCACGTTTTGCGTCTGAGGCATTTCGACGTCGAAAAACTCCAGTAACACTTCGATGAATGGCACGAATTAACTGCGCATTCCATCGAACTTCGTTGCGTTGCTGGGATCTGAGACCGAAACCCCAAACATCTGGAGTCGCAAAAAACACATCAGATGCTCTAACACTCGGTGAAGAAGCTGTACCTTCGATCTGATGTCTAAAGAAGATAGGGGTACGATCTTCCGCGTCACTTGGGAGAATATTCGTATTGCCTGAGTTCAATAAGGCTTCAAGTTTATCTTCGGCAGCCCACTCAATTGCCAGATCTGTTCCATCTCGACCAAAATCGATACGCTGCGCCTTTTTTGCACCATCACTGGATTTCGAATCCCCCATATAGAGGTACATGGGGTCGTTCTCGTTTCGAATATCCCACCACTCTTTTAGCGCTTTTTCAGAGTCTTTGTCGATGTAGGCAATTGGTAACCATTCTGGTGGAACACCCCCGACCCGAACTCCTGCAAGGAACTGCTGCCCATTTGACTCTTCCCAATAACAGGCCGCTGTATTCGAACTCCATGTACCCATCCACAACGGATGAAGTAGCCCATCGGATAGCTTCGATACGGTCATTTCCCGGTCAGCCCACGCCGGAAGCCCTTGCCCATCAACCCATTTCTTCGGCAACGAAGCAAATAGCGAATATAAGAAACTCTCTCCGTCAACTTTCCACATAAATTCTGTAGCCGCATTTCCTTTACCAAGGAACCTAATCCCTGGTGCGCCCATGCGTGTTTTATCGCCGTCATATTTATTATTTCCAGCCATGGAGTAATAGTGATAAGTAACTAGCTTCAAAACTGCTTCTGAGACAGAAAGTTTTACCGGGAAGCTGACGATAAGATTCCAATAATCTTCGCCGCGATCCGAGGGCATAGCAGGAGAAAGCTTCTTTACTTCTTGATCGCCAGGACCTATTTTACGTGAGGTATCTTTAGCTGATTTTGGCGCCAAAACTGGCCGTTGCATAAACGGATGGGCGGCGTCAAAAAGGGTTGCGCTCTTAGACAGTGACTCCAGAGCACGGTCAACTGCAGATACACTGAAACCATCAGTAGCTAAAGCAGCCATATCATCTGCATCGTCCCACTTTGTTTTTTCTTCAAATCTCAACACAACCGGGACAACAGATAAAAGGAACCTGAATGTTGCCGCAACCTCAAATGCCGGTTTTTGCAGATTCAGCATGAGATCAGGTTCATGTGCTCGCAACAACACTTCACGAACCGAAATGTCACCTTGTGTTGTGGAGACCCAATTAATGTCTGTTAATGCATTAATATCCATCTTCCCCTACTCCTCATAGTGATTGGTATAACATGAACTGTAGTACTAAAGTATGAACAAATCAACTTCTGAAATAACGTTGATTTTATTAAAAACTCCATGTAGATTTTGAAAGAGGGGAAAATTCTCCGAAAGCTCTGAACGACTTTACCCCCGCTTATGCGGGGAATCAAACATCTGAAATAACAGAAATACCCCCATAACAATGGGGAACTTGATAATAATAGCATCTATACCTGAGGGGCGGACATGGCCGAGTCACTGTATCTGACAAAGTATCCTATTCATCTTGCGCTTAGTCAGAAAGCCACTAACAAACCACGAAACGGCTGGGATGAGACCGACCCAAAATTCCGCCACCGAGCAGTTATGGCAATCTTCGATGCGATTGACTCCGATCATCCCCGTAAAAACGCCGCCATTCTTTTCCGCGCAGATTACCTCGCCGGTCAGGCCCCGTTCTTCCTGATCCAGTCAAAAATTCCGCCAACACATGCGCCAGACGGCGTACAGACTATAAAACGAGAAATTGAGGTACTGCCAGCTGGGACTCCAGTTCGCTTTAGGCTGTCCATCAACGCTATACGACGGAAAACAGTTTCAGCCAACGTAGCTCCATCGAAACCACACGTAACTACCACGCCGATCCCGTTCGATTTTTCGACAGAAGGTTCTGTGGCCTCAGACCCCCAAGAAACTATGACTCCCTGGCTGAGTAATAAACTCAAAAAAGCGCTTGATGACGTAACAATCACCAACCACCAACGTGAACTTTTGGGCGTTGACCGAAATGGAAAATCCACAGCATCGATGACGGTTCAAGTCGATACTGTAGACGCAGTAGCAACGGTAACCGATGGAACCGAATTGAATGATCTTATTCTTCATGGCGTTGGCCGAGCCAAAGCCTACGGGTGCGGTTTGTTGACAGTACAGGCTCTAGCATGAACACTCGATCTGAGCTGTGGGCAAAACAAGACGGGTTTGATAAAACATACCCTCTTCTAGCTCATCTTCTTGATACCGTAACAATTACTGGAGCCCTCTACGACCACTGGCTACGGGAAGGCTTACGTGATTTGTTCCGCGAGAGCTTAGGAGACAACGCTAAATCTATTGTCCAATGCATCGCTGGTCTCCACGACGTAGGAAAAGCAAGTCCATTATTTCAGTTGCGGCCATCAGACAAAGCGCAACGGTGGGAAAAGATCCGCAAGACAATAGAGGAATCGGGTAACTACCAAGATCTTGGAAATACCTCGATTGCGCTAAACCGCTCGAAAGACGAGGCGCGCAGGCACGAACGCCTTTCAGCATATGCCAGCCAACCTGTACTTCCATCATCGCGTAAACCAGCAAGTCAAGTATGGGTTCATTTAGTTCTCGGTGGGCATCATGGAAAGTTCTCTGCCATCACTAAGGCCTCGGATACCAAAGATCTCCTCGAAGATCTCGACTACGGCGGTTGGACATCTGCCCAACATGACTTAACCGACGGCGTACTGACAGCTTGCCGCCTCAACCGGGAAGATATTCCACAAAAGCTCGATCCAACTATAACTTTATTGCTTTCCGGACTCATTGTTTTAGCTGATCGGATCGCTTCAGGAGAACCATTCGTTGATGGTGGATTCACGTTGCTTGAGGAGTTCCCTGATATTCTTGAACATCCGCATCGTTGGGTAACCGAACGGGAAAAAGAGGCCGAATCACGTGTTCGCACAACAGTAGGGATTTATTCTCCGTGGGAGACCGAAGATGCAGCTAAGCAGGCTATCTTAGGCGATTATGATCCGCGCCCGATTCAGCGAGAAGCATTAGACGCAGGAGATGGGTTGTGGTCGTTGATGGCTACTACCGGCAGCGGAAAAACTGAAGCGGCGTTGCTTCGGCATTCGACCCGTCCTGAACGCCTGATTTTCCTCCTCCCTACACAAGCAACTTCCAATGCCATCATGCGCCGAGTTCAACATGCATATCGGAACACAAGCAATGTGGCAGCACTGGCTCATGGTTTAGCTTCCGTGGAAGATTTTTACCAGCAACCGCTTTCTTTGTACGACGACGAAGCAGGACAAAACCCATCAGAAAACCAAACTGACAAGCCTAGTGGACTGTATCCTTCATCGTTTGTTCGTGCCGGTGCTGCTCGCCTATTTGCCCCAGTTTGTGTAGGCACAATTGATCAAGCTCTGGCTTCCGCTCTACCTGGAAAGTGGATACATTTCAGGCTTCTCGCATTAGCTAATGCACATATGGTCATTGATGAAGTCCACACGCTAGATGTTTATCAGACTAAGTTATTAGAAGAGCTCCTTCCTTGGCTAGTGAAAACACGAACTCGGGTAACGTTCCTAACTGCAACAATGCCTAGTGAACAACGCCAGCAACTGATTTCCGCATACTCTCAAGCAGAGGAAAAACTTGACTCACCAATATTCCCTTCGATCGACGTCGTTACTGAAGGGCACACAGATTCCATCCCGGTAGATTCGCTGACTGCTTCCATGACTATAGACTTACGCCAAACAGAATATGATTCGCTTGTCGATGCACACGTTGATTGGCACACTCAGGTGCGCAGACAATTCCCCACAGCACGTCTTGGAATTATCTGTAATACCGTTGCTAGGGCGCAAGAAACTGCACAACGAATCGCTGAAAATGGCGAAACAGTTCTGATTTTACATTCACGCATGACTGCAGAACACCGCCGGCAGAATGCTCAACAATTACTGGATTTACTTGGGCCAAATGGGACGGGAACGAACATTACTGTTGTTGGAACACAAGCAATAGAAGCATCCCTAGATATCGATCTTGATTTTCTCAATACTGAAATATGCCCAGCCCCATCACTTGTGCAACGTGCTGGACGCCAATGGCGCCGAACCGATCCTCAGCGCAAAGACCGATGCCCAGGAGAACATCAGAAAACACTAACTGTAACCTGGTTCAATTCTGATCAATCCTGGCAGTATCGCCCATATTTAGCTGCAGAACTTAAGCGTACCTATGAATGGCTTGCTTCTCATTCCCAGCTCATCATTCCAGATAACGCTCAGGAATTTATTGACTCCGCACATGTCAATTTTGAAAACGCCCTCACTGAATTAGACATGGAAGCTCTGACCGAGGAAACCTTGAAGTTGATGCGCGCGGAATCTAACCGTGCACGAATAACAGACGCCTTAACAGACCGCGCCAGCGTGGGAAATTTCACTGCACTCACTACGAATAATCCGGCAGATGAATCTACAACCCGGCTCATTGATGAAGGATCTAATGGCCGTTTCATTCTGGGAAGCTTAGAATCGACGATTCCAGGAGCCTGGCATGGAACAGCAGAAGAGCTTCTGACTTTATCTTCACGCGATAAGGCTACTATTCGGGAAGTACTCCGGGCTTCTATTCCACTTTCATTACCGCGTAACTCGCAAAGGAAACCCCGTGCAAAAGAGGAGTTTATCGAACGTCTAAAAGCGATCTCGTTATCTGAATCTCGTTCACTTTTAAGTGGTTATTATTTCGTTCCCGATGCCGACCAGTTCTACGATTCTTCCATTGGTTTTACTGGCCCACTACAGAATTCGTGACACTATGAGTTATTCCCAAGAAGCACTCGCTTTCAGTACAATACCCGCAAATCATCAGGTGCGCATTGAAAACAGAATATCTTTTCTGTATCTGGAGTATTGCCTCGTGCGGCAAGATCGCACCGGCGTCGTCGCCATTCGAGACGCAACTGACGACGACGATAACCCAGACCCCGAAGCAACCGTAACTCGAATCCAACTACCCGTCGCCGGGTTAGGAGTGCTATGCCTCGGACCAGGAACTAGTATCTCGAATGCGGCAATAACATCTTGTGCGCGTTCGGGATGCACCGTCGTTTTTTCTGGCGGAGGAGGCGTTAACGCGTATGCGCATGCAACTCCCTTATCGTCTTCTGCAAAATGGGCTATAGCACAAGCACGCCTGATCTCTTCCCTTGATGCGCAAAAAGTTGCTGCAATCAAGCTTTATACGAAACAGTTTGGTGCCGGGCAGGTGAGGGATGCTTCGATAAAAGTTATGCGCGGTATCGAAGGGCGTATCATGCGCACAACATATCGCGATTTAGCAAAGAAAGCGAAAATCAAAAACTTCAAGAGAGATACTAATGCTAGTGATCCGATAAATGCTGGCCTTAATGTCGCGAATTCTATTATGTATGGTGTAGCGGCAACAGTGTGTGCAGCAATCGGCGTCAATCCTGCTTTAGGTATTATTCACCGCGGAGATATTCGCGCCTTGCTTTTTGATCTGGCTGATCTTTATAAAGCACGCATTGTTTTACCTCTTGTTTTTAATCATGCGCACGATGAAGATCCGATCAGTGAAATCAGACGTGATCTGCGAAGACAAATTCATAGCAAGCACATTTTAGAAGATATGCTTGGCACGCTGATGGAAATACTACAACCTCACCTACCGAATCGTGACGATGATCGTTTGATTAACGATCATGGCGAAGTTTCTGGGCACGTACAATACGGAAAAGATGATGAGTGATGTTTGCAGTCTTAACAATATCTGCAGTTCCCGAGCATCTTCATGGATATGTAAGCCGATTTCTCACTGAGGTTGAAAGTGGGGTTTACGTCGGAAATATTTCTCGGAACGTGCGTGAACGCCTATGGGAACGTGTGAGCACTACTCTTGACGAAGGAACTTCCACTATGATTTATAGCGACCCGCGACAAGAACAAGGATTCTCGATGCTCACTGCAGGAAAAAATTCACGAAAAGTATTGGACTTAGACGGTCTAACCGTTGTGTCCATGCGTCCTGGACGTGGAGAATCCAAAATTCGAGATCGTTGAAAATAAAGGGTTTCGTTAGTCTCTTCCCCGCACACGCGGGGGTATTTCCGGGTCGTGGCGGTGGCGACTGGAAATGCAGTCCTCTTCCCCGCACACGCGGGGGTATTTCCGCTTCGACCGCTTCCTCAAGTGTTTCCTCACCCTCTTCCCCGCACACGCGGGGGTATTTCCAATAAAATCCGGTTTCTTGCGGCTCTCCCCACCTCTTCCCCGCACACGCGGGGGTATTTCCGGAGTAATTTCGGCTGTGCGTTTCTATATGAACTCTTCCCCGCACACGCGGGGGTATTTCCTGAGGTTTTCGGTAGCGACGTCGTATGACCAACTCTTCCCCGCACACGCGGGGGTATTTCCAACATTCATGCTCTCTGCTCCTTCTAAAAGATCTCTTCCCCGCACACGCGGGGGTATTTCCGACAACAGCGCCCTTATCGATCTTCGCAAATGCTCTTCCCCGCACACGCGGGGGTATTTCGCACTCCTAGAAAGATTACTTGATACGACGCTGCTCTTCCCCGCACACGCGGGGGTATTTCCCCTATACTCCTGCCTCGCTAGGAAAGTAGAGGCTCTTCCCCGCACACGCGGGGGTATTTCCCTTGCCCCTGCTTGTTTTGCGCTAGTCCTGGTCTCTTCCCCGCACACGCGGGGGTATTTCCACTTTTAATTCTTTGCATTGGTGCTCCTGCGGCTCTTCCCCGCACACGCGGGGGTATTTCCGCTGGTATTCGGCAATAAGGTTTGCGAGCTTGCTCTTCCCCGCACACGCGGGGGTATTTCCGACGCTATCGCGCCACCGGCGTTAGTCTTGAACTCTTCCCCGCACACGCGGGGGTATTTCCTGGGGTCACGACGCAAAAACAGACCCACTACCCTCTTCCCCGCACACGCGGGGGTATTTCCAGCTCTTCTTAGCACTGCGAAGACTCTTAGTGGCTCTTCCCCGCACACGCGGGGGTATTTCCCACGCAGTTTCGCTTATGTCAACCGAAATAACCTCTTCCCCGCACACGCGGGGGTATTTCTTGCCGTAAAGCTTTCAACGCTTCCTGTTCGCGCTCTTCCCCGCACACGCGGGGGTATTTCCATAGAAAAAGAGGGCCAAACGCGGTTGCGTTTCTCTTCCCCGCACACGCGGGGGTATTTCTTGGAGCTGCAATTGGAATGTTAATCCAGAAAGCTCTTCCCCGCACACGCGGGGGTATTTCCGAAGTACATTGCCGATCGCCGGCAAGCATCGTCTCTTCCCCGCACACGCGGGGGTATTTCCGGCTGAGGAAACCGCAGCAGTTAAAGAGCTTTCTCTTCCCCGCACACGCGGGGGTATTTCCAGTTCCGAGTCGCGTCGCTAGCACCGTACAAGCTCTTCCCCGCACACGCGGGGGTATTTCCCTCCGCCAGTTCAAGAATATGGTCGCCAGTGACTCTTCCCCGCACACGCGGGGGTATTTCCGGTATCTAAGGTTTCTTCACTCATTTTCGTATCTCTTCCCCGCACACGCGGGGGTATTTCCTTAGATTCAGTGAACACTTCCGGGTCGCCCTTCTCTTCCCCGCACACGCGGGGGTATTTCCTATGGTCAAGCCGATGAAATAATTAAGCATGCCTCTTCCCCGCACACGCGGGGGTATTTCCCGGAAGTAATGTATTACTGTTGCCTTCAATGACTCTTCCCCGCACACGCGGGGGTATTTCCCGCATGCCCCGGCAGATACGCAAATTATCTGGCTCTTCCCCGCACACGCGGGGGTATTTCCAGATTCTTGAGACTCTTGAAAAGCTACCCGCGCTCTTCCCCGCACACGCGGGGGTATTTCCGGTATTCGATGATGAGGATATGCAAAGAAATTCTCTTCCCCGCACACGCGGGGGTATTTCCAAATTCCGGCAACGAATCAAAAACACCGGAATCTCTTCCCCGCACACGCGGGGGTATTTCCGACGACGCAATCGATCCACAGCCCATGCGCGACTCTTCCCCGCACACGCGGGGGTATTTCCTAAGTGTGTTTCACATCTCCTTTTATAGGAAATCTCTTCCCCGCACACGCGGGGGTATTTCCAGTAATCATTACCGTGCCGCGTCAGTCTGGAACTCTTCCCCGCACACGCGGGGGTATTTCCAGTTTCCTTCCCAGCCTACGAAAACGCCGCCGTCTCTTCCCCGCACACGCGGGGGTATTTCCTGTTGAAAAGAATAAAAAGCTACTCGAAACGGCTCTTCCCCGCACACGCGGGGGTATTTCCTACAGCACCAATGCCACCAGTCCCCAGTAACGCTCTTCCCCGCACACGCGGGGGTATTTCCGTTTCAATGTCTGCTAGTGCTTCAGTGAGTTGCTCTTCCCCGCACACGCGGGGGTATTTCCTTCAACGCCCGCATACTGTGCGTAGTATTCGCGCTCTTCCCCGCACACGCGGGGGTATTTCCAAAATCATCTTCAAGATACGGATGATTCTCGCCTCTTCCCCGCACACGCGGGGGTATTTCACAACGAAAATGGAGACCTCAAGAGCAAGAAGGCTCTTCCCCGCACACGCGGGGGTATTTCTTTCCATTTGTGCGCCGGCCAGCCTATTTCGAGCTCTTCCCCGCACACGCGGGGGTATTCTAAATATCGCAACCAATGTGCGTGATACTTGATCTATGAGTTGAATACACGGCAACCTGAACCTCCATCGGCATGTCCGCCCATTCTTTGTTCTTTCGGCACAAGAAAGACTCAAGCGTCGCATCATTGAGGATATGAACATTATCCTGATACGCCTGCTCACACGTTATTGGGGTGATGTGTGGATCGAAATCCGATGAGACCATTAGATCAAATGTATTGTAAGGAGTCGTCGAATTTACCAGCAGCAAAAGAGCGATCATATCCATCAAAAACGCCTTGACTACAATCTTAACTTTTCTCACCGATCGCCTTTTCACGGCTAACAACACCGCTAAAAACACTGCGGCTTCTCGTCCCAGATAGTTATTAAAAGCCTGGACCACGAACAATAATAACTCGAATATTCCAGCGATATGGCAGGCATTTTTACCGAACAACCTCCCCACTCCCTCAACTCGCCACAGAACTGTTTCCTACGCCACGTTTTCTGATTAGCGTCTTGGTAAAAATCATTGTAAGCTAGAGGACGTTCCAACGAACACTGCGCTCGTAGCTCAATGGATAGAGCGTCTGACTACGGATCAGAAGGTTGGGGGTTCGAGTCCCTTCGAGCGCGCGTTTCGGCCCAGTGGTGAATTATCCCGCTGGGTCGATTTTTATACTTTTTGAGGCACGACGCATGCTTACTGGCTCTTCGCGTTTTAGCGGGGTGAAACGTTGTTACTCGGTGGGTTTACAGGCCTAGTATCAGGTGCTGGTGTAGTGATTTTAACGTTAGTAGCTGTGTTTTCGTTGTCGTTAATGTGGCGGTGATGAGATTTTTAGTGGCCCGAAATAACTATACAAAAGTAAGCAACATACATTGTCTTTGTTAACCCGTTGGTGTTAGTGCGTGGAACACTCGATGATAGAAAATGCCTTGTGATCTTCTCACTGGTAAACAGGTTACACGAAGATATTATGCAGCAGTCTCCAGTTAGGTTTACCGGCATACAGTAATGCACGAATGCGATAGTTGTTGAAATTCGTGAACCCAAATCCGATACGTTTAATACGTTTGATGAGATTGTTTAACGCCTCGGTGATGGAATTAGAAAGATTCGTTTGATGATACGCCAAGATTTGAAGCTGCCATCGTTGTAGCGTGCGTCCTAGCTGCTGAATTTCTGGGGGCATAGCCACATCCAGGCATGTTTGTATCAATTCTGCAAGCATGGTGGTCGCAACACCAAGATCTGTTTGCTGATAAAACTCTCGTAAGCGTTTATCCGATACGCAATCGCTACTTCAGCGTGAGGATCTCCTAACACAAGCATGCTTTCTAGACGCTGGACCATTGCTGGCAGTAGTTTTTCACTACCATATGTCAGTAAACGCCGAATCTTGTATAAAGGATCTTTTTTACGCCCACGGTGTCCCAAGGTCTGATTTTGCACGCGTCTACGTACAGTATCTAACACACGATTGGCTAACGTAATCACATGGAAATGATCAGCTATTTGAGTTGCCTGAGGTAATACCACGTTATACACAGCACGGCATGTTGGGCTCATGTCTAAAGTGGCATAGCGGATTCGTGCTTTCCAAGCGTTGGGCTGGTCTTTTAAATAGCGGGCTACGTCTATGTAGTTACAGCTTGGGATAATATCAATAATTTGATGATGCTCGACGTCACATACCGTAGTGACATAACTTGTGCGGTGTCCTTGTATGCGAACGAAACTTGTTTCATCAAGCCCGATTGCGTGAGTCTTGTTTAAACGCTTACGGTCTGCTTGTAGTAACACTTGACCATACATAGTTACTGCATCATTGACTGTGTGCCAAGAACACCCAAGATCAGCTGCGACTTCGCTAATTGTTCGTCCCATGCCTACTTGCCGGGTCGCCCATTTAGCTGCCCTGGTAGTCATCTGGCAACGTTGAGCAGCAATACGTTTATCTTGACTTGTCCATGAACCAACATCACATGCAACGTTTGGACAATACAAGCGGTGCTTACGCCATAACAAGCTCATAGACCGACCATAGACAGGTAAATCTATATACCGCACTCTTGGCCTTTCTTTAACGCGTGCAAGACTTTCACAACGCGGGCATGTTGGTCTCTTAAGGACTTGTTCAATTTCGATTTCCTGTTGAGAGCCATAACGGTAATACGCCAAGACGCGAATATCTTTCAAACTCACAAGCCGAGCAAGAATTACGGTAGGATCATAAGCGGTGAAGATAGTTTCAGGTTTTTGATTCACACTCTAAGCATGAACTACCTTCACCACTTCTGCATCCCCACACCCCGCTAAAACGCGAAGAGCCACAAAATCTCGGGATTCAGCACAGCGGCACGCTATATCGCACTACTGGGGCTATAGGACATTGAGTGTTGTTGTTGTGTTTGGTTTTCGTTGTTGTAGTGCGTGAAAGTGCGTGTTTTAGTTTGTTGGGGTCAACTAAGTGGTTGGACAAAATGTGTTGCTGGACGGGCGGGTTTTCGTTGTTGTAGTGCGTGAAAGTGCGTGTTTTAGTTTGTTGGTGTTGTGTTCATTGTATGAACACTTCTTTATGTCCTATATGTAGCAGTAAAATGATTCGTCATGGTCGTACGAGCCGGGGGCGGCAGCGTTGGCGGTGTAAAGCGTGTGGGGTGAGATCTTTAAACAGTATTGATTCCACTGCTAAGCATTTACAAGAGTTCCTTCGATGGCTGTTAAGCGGTCAAAGGCAACGAGACATGCCTGGGCACGGCAGATCATTTCGTCGACGCTGTAAAGATTTATGGTCTATCTGGCCGCTTAGTCCTGTGGTTGACGAGGTTCATGATGTTGTTTTTGTTGACGGGATTTATTTAGGGCGTCAAGCGGTGGTGTTAATTGCTTGTAGTCAAAATTATGTCCTGGGATGGTATGTAGCCCGACGGGAAACTACCCGGGCCTGGAGCGCTTTATTGCAACGTATCGCTCCTGCACGGGTTGTGGTCAGTGATGGGGGTAGTGGTTTTGCTAAAGCGTTACGACTTACCTGGCCAACAACACGGCATCAACGCTGTACTTTCCATGTGTTTACCCAAATCAAGCAAGCAATAACTACTCGGCCTAAGCTTCAAGCTTCTATCGAACTATACGATTTAGGAAAAGAACGTATCCGTGTTGTTAACAAAGAACAAGCTATTACCTGGATAACGAAATATGTTCAATGGGCTAGTGACTGGGAAGATTTCCTTAACGAGAAAACTCTCACTCCAACTGGATGGTGCTACACTCATCAACGTCTGGTCAAAGCACGTAAAATGCTGAACAAACTCATCAAACAAGGACTACTGTTCACCTTTTGTGACCCGGTATGGCAAGTATCGATCCCCTCAATGAATAATCGTATTGAAGGAGGGGTTAACGCTTCCTTGCGCTATATGCTCTACCAGCATCGAGGGATGTGTTTAACGAGGAGAATTAAAGCAATTTTCTGGTGGTGTTACATGCATACGGAGCACCCTTTATCCCCAGGGCAAATCCTCCAGACCATGCCAACAGACCAGCAGATCAACAATGCTTGGCACGCTGCTCGCCTCGAACACCAAACAAACCAAATACCCCAATGGGGAGACGCTATAGTCTGGAGCGAGCTACACTACACAACCCCCTACCACAACACCTGGGACTAACCCCCAGCAACACATTTTGTCCTATAGCCCCACTACTGTGCCGGTGGGCGAGATTTTGTGCACGTACAGTAGAATTACTTCATGACTTTTCTTGACTTACGCAATACTGTTGGCATGATTGCCGGGCATCTTGCTGCTACCGCGTCGCGCACGCTAGGCCGCGGCTCCGGCGGAATGATTGGCGGTCGGGTGGCTTCCCGAATCTCCCCAAATCTCCTGCGCGATTTAACTCAACGCATGCAGGTAGTCATCATTACCGGCACGAACGGTAAATCCACCACCACCCGCATGATCGCCGAAGCAGTTACCGCCGGTGGGCTCACCGTAGCCACCAATCGCGGTGGAGACAACATGCTCCCCGGCGTCCTCGCAGCGGTCCTTGAAAACCCTAACGCCGACGTCGCCGTGCTCGAAGTGGACGAAATGTGGGTAGCTCGCGTAGCCAACGAAGTCAACCCCGACGTCTTCGTCTACCTCAATCTCAGCCGCGACCAGCTCGACCGCGTCGGCGAAATATCCACCATCGAACAGCGGTTACGTCAAGCAATCAACGAACACAAAGCCGCCACCATCGTTGCCAATATCGACGATCCACTCATCACCTCCGCCGCCTGGGATTCACACAATCCCGTCTGGGTGGCTGCTGGCCAGGGCTGGTCAGGCGATTCGCTCACCTCGCCGCGAACCGGCGGAATTATCGTGTATGCCGACGACGCCGTCGCCCCACAAACCACTGACGTTCCGTTCGCTTCCGGTAACGATACAAGCGTATGGTGGCGAGCAATCTCGCTCGACGCCGACGGCTCCTCTGACGCCACCGACGTCCATTCTTTCGCCCGTCCCTACCCGCAGTGGTCATGGTCGGCACCCAGCTGCGACTTCCAACCCGGCACGCCGATGGATATTCATGGTCCGAATGGAACCATGAACGCCGTCATCAACCTTCCCGGCCGTGCCAACCGCTCCAACGCAACCCAAGCCCTCGCAGCCGCCTGCGCGCTCGGCGTTAAACCCGCCGTCGCCGCCCGCGGTATTGCCGGCGTTTCGTCGGTGGCTGGACGGTACGCGAACGTGAACATCGACGGGCGAAACGTACGGTTATTGCTGGCGAAAAACCCGGCCGGCTGGCAAGAATCGCTGACCATGCTCCGTGCCGATTCGGCACTCGTCGTCGGAATCAACGGGCAAGTGGCCGACGGCGTTGACCTCTCCTGGTTGTGGGATGTCGAGTTTTCCGCACTAGCCGAACGTCACGTGTGGGCGTGCGGTGAACGCGGAGCAGACTTGAACGTCCGATTGCATTACGCCGGGGTGGACGCAGAATTCGTTGCCGACCCAGTCTCCGCAATTCTCGCCACCCCGCCCGGCGACGTCGATGTCCTGCTGAACTACACGTCCTTCCGCGACACTCTCGTAGCGTTAAAGAAACGAGGATATGACCTATGAATCTACGAATCGGAGTTCTCCTCCCGGAAGTGCTCGGCACCTACGGTGATTCGGGAAATGCAGAAATTTTAGCGTTTCGAGCGCAGGCTCGCGGAATTGGTACCGAGATCGTGCATGTTGGCATCGACGACGCTATCCCGGACTCGCTCGACATTTACACCCTCGGTGGCGGCGAAGACATCGCGCAAACAATCGCAGCCCGCAAACTCACAACTGACCCCGGTCTGGCTCGCGCCGTAGCAGCTGGCCGGCCAGTGTTGGCGATTTGTGCCGCTTTACAGGTGCTCGGCACATACTATACCGACGCGGCCGGAACGAAAACTGCCGGCGCTGACATGCTTGATGTTGTCACCCTGCCACAAGGATTGCGGGCAATCGGTGAATTGCGTAGCGAGCCTGGGCCTGGGCTGACGGCTCGTGGCGTAAGTGAAACCTTGTACGGGTTTGAAAATCATGGCGGCGGAACGGCGCTCGGACCGGATGCCTCCCCGTTTGGATTCGTTACTTTCGGTACCGGTAACGGCGTGCCTGGTGTTGCGCCGGCACGCACTAACGATTCGCGCACGCCCGATCCGGAACTGGTTTTGGCTGGCACGCCTGATGGTTATGTGACTGAGGTGGACGGCCAGCGGGTCGACGGCGCAGTGCAAGGCTCGATTTTTGCCACCTACATGCACGGACCGGTTCTGGCGCGCAACCCGCAGCTTGCCGACATGCTTATCGCCATGGCTACCAGGGATTCGCTTCCGCCACTGGATGTGCCGGGGGTGGTTGACTTGCGCGCCGAACGCGAGCAGTTTATCGCAGGTCAGTAGCTCTGCTAGTGTGGCCCACCGGGACTCCCTGCAGACGTGATTGTAAGGGGAACTTCCGGCACGTCATAATTCCCAACAGTTGCCCCTATTTGACATGTTGCTGGATGAAGCGCACTCATATCATGCCCATCAGGTGTAACAGAAACTGCACCCGAACACCTATCCGTTAACCGGAGGCCGGACAAATCTCCGCCGGTAATATCATGCAAAATACTCGTCGGATTGGGAGTTGACGGAGTTGTATAAATAGGAGTTAACGTATTTTCACTACCTGGCCACTGCCTTTTCGCTGGGCGTGATTTTGTGCAGTGAATTATGCCGGATTACAAGAAAACAGGGACGCGATGATCACCATCGCGTCCCTGTTAATTAGCTAGCTTTGCTGGTTTACTTATCAGCTTTACGGCCAAGCACAACACTTGCTGTGCCTAGCAAACCCAGTAGTCCAGCAACCATAGCCAAAACCAAACCCTCAACACCAGTCTTTGCTAACTGAGTGCTCTGGGACTGCTGCGGAGCTTGAGGCTGTGGCATAGACGGTGACTGTTGCTCAGCCTGACCTTGGCCGGACTGCTGTTTACCAGAGTTGGCCTTACCGTCCTGATCTTGAGCCTTCTTATCAATGCCTGGTTTCTCCGACTTTGACGAGTCATCATGCTTACGCTGATCCTGCTTCGGAGCTTCCGGCTTTGGCATAGGTTTAACATCATCCTGCTTCGGAGCTTCAGGCTCCGGCTGTGGCTGAGGCTTCACATCCGGCTGCGGAGCTTGAGGCTGTGGCATAGACGGTGACTGTTGCTCAGCCTGACCTTGGCCGGACTGCTGTTTACCAGAGTTGGCCTTACCGTCCTGATCTTGAGCCTTCTTATCAATGCCTGGTTTCTCCGACTTTGACGAGTCATCATGCTTACGCTGATCCTGCTTCGGAGCTTCCGGCTTTGGCATAGGTTTAACATCATCCTGCTTCGGAGCTTCAGGCTCCGGCTGTGGCTGAGGCTTAACTTCAGGCTCCGGCTGTGGCTGAGGCTTCACATCATCCTGCTTCGGAGCTTCCGGCTTTGGTGTAGCCTCCGGCTCTTTCGGCTTAGGTGCTGGCCGAGGGGCAACAACAGTCACTACGATTTGCTGTAGCAATAGATTTTCTTCTTTGTCTCGAATGTTGATGATGATTTTACTCCCTATTTCCGCATTAGCTGCGGCTTTCACAGTAATCTCATCCTGCCAATTCATCGAGACTTCACCTTGAACTAGACCGGTAGAAGTTCCTACGACCACTGAATCTGGTGCAGCGTCTCCGCCGCTACGCTTAATTACAAGAGTTTCACCTGGGCTGATTGTGGCTTCCTTTTGCCAGCGTGGCACTTGCCTAGCAACTACTGCCCCATCAAGGGAATATGCACCTTGTTCGGCTACTACCTCAGAAATATCATCCGCAAATGCAACACCGGCAGGAACAACTTGCCATCCGGTGATAATAGTTCCCGCGACTAGCCCAGCCATGATTTTTTTAGATTTAATCATTGATACTCTTTTCAAATTTACTCGTTTGATTTTTAGCAAGAATTATTTTTTGATAAAAACCAGTAAAATGTCAAGAAAAATATTCTTCATTTTGGTAAATCTGATTAGCATCACATTCTGCATTGATGTATGTGCGCTTGTAGAATTTTAAATGTTGGTTCTATTCAGCGACTAACCAGCGTCAACAGTACGATCACTTCGCAATGCTGAGTATGTGGGAACATATCAATCACCTGCCCGCGCGCCACAGCGTAATTCGGCATCGATGCCAAGTCACGTGCCAGCGAGTCCATATTGCATGACGAGTACAGCACTTGTTCAACGCCAGAGTTATTCAGCCATTCGCACAGTTGTGTACTTAGCCCGCGCCGCGGTGGATTGACGACGACGGCGTCCGGGGTCTCGCCAGCACCCCGTGGAGCCGAACCATCAGCACCAGCCACCCACTCGGTTGCATCGCCGGCAATAAACTGAACGCGATCGGCGCATCCTATCTGCTTCGCCGTCTGGGTCGCTGCTTGGACTGCTTGTTCGGAGGTTTCCACGCCAACGATATTTCCGCGGGTGCGCCCTGCCGCTAATACGAGCGCGAATCCGCCCACACCACAGTACAGATCCCAGACGCTATCAACATCGCCCAACCAGCGCACTGCTGTGCGGTAGAGTTGCGCGGTAGCATCAGTGTTGGTTTGAAAGAAGGATTGTGGACGCAGATTGAGCATCAGTGGCTGATCCAGTTCTGGAATGTCGAGCGTCATCGGCAGAGTGTGCGAGTCGCTGATCAGGATTTCTTCGTCGCCTTCAATGATCGCCTTATGTTCAGGCTGGACGTTGAGCGTGATCACCCGAATTGTTGGCACGGCTGCCATAAGTTCGTCTTTGCGTTTGAATAAAATGCCTTGCACTCCGCGTCGGCGGGCGACGAATCGGACCATGAGTTCGCCGTCGTCAGACTCGGTGATAATAACGTACTTGAGCACGCCGAAATCAGTGGCGGGCGAATATGGTTCGAGCTGGCAGGCGGTGATGAAGCGCGCGATTGCAGGGATTGCGCCGCGGATACCTGGAGTTGGGAGTGGGCAGTCGCGCAGGTCGACGCCGCGCCCGTCGACGCCAAGGGTGCCCAGTTGTGGCCGTTTAACACTGCCAGTCACCACGAGTTTGACTTTGTTGCGGAAGGCTTGTGGACGCGAGGCGAATGGTTCTTCCCATTCGCCGGCAGCGATGAGTTCTGTGGCGCGGTGTTGTTTTTCCGCCAGCTGCTGCGGGTATGGCGTGAGTAGCTCGGTGCACGAGCGGCATTTTCCCCGTTGGAAATAGTCGCAATTCAGGACCTGTGAGTTTACTGGGCGATCATGTATCGTAACTCGAACATTGTGAGAGTTTTTAAGCATCAAAGAGTTTTCTTCCAGTTGTCGAATATTGATTTATGTAAGATTCCCGGTACTTCTTGTTGTTCAACTCCAGCGAAGTCACAAGCATCTGAAAAGCTATCGGCACATATCGCCACCATCTCCGAAATCATGGCAAACGCATCCTTTTCCCGGATCCCATAATTCGGTGCTTGGTTTACCACACTCATCAGATTATAGGTACGTTCACCATTTCTTCCATACGCCATAGCACTATTCGCGTCCCACCCAGATTGCCGTGTTGTTTCAAGATCGAAAACTGGCGCTAACTGGTACTGGTCCCCATCCCAGATGAAGGCATGGTTTCGCGCGTGGTCATCCGTGTTCCCTATAAGGATATTGGTGACGATACGTCTAAAAACTTCGCGAGGGTTCCCAGATTTTTCTGCTAGATCTAGGTATGACACTCGCGGAATCAATGCGTTCTCTTCGTTATAGAGCGTCACAAGTGACCGGGTATGGGAACGCAGTTGCCCGTTCCGGTCGAAGCGATCAATTATCAGAGCATCGCGACCGTTTATTTTTTCCACAGAAAATTCTGGTACAACTAAACCCATTTTCTGAGCTAAAAATAGCGCACACGCTTCAGTTCGTATGAGCGGTCTAGTTTCACTTGATGTCGACAACTTGACGATCTTTGAGTCAATAATGATTTTCGGACGTGACCCGCCAATGGATGTGCCATGGTTCAGCGCAATATGGACGCTCTGATCGAGGCGTTTGTGCGCTAGAAGATCCTGGATTGATTCTTCCAGTTCGTCTAGTGAAATATTTCCATTTTCCCGTGGTGCATAGTGCGTTGGTGATGTTTGGAAATCTAATGCGCCAAATCTATTAGATCCTGATTCCAACAAGTAGGTTTCAGTAGATTGTTCGATGTTTCCGTGCCGGTAGTCGATAACCATCTTTCCCCAGCCATCCGGCAGGCCATCGGTAAAGACGCCGTGGAGGGATAAACCTGCCGGCGGTAAGAAGACGTGTCGGCTAAGGGGCAGATCTTCAGCGAGCGCGATAGCGTTCTCCCGTGCCAGATAGGATTTAGCGTAAGCAAAATCGAATCTAGTGCCGACCTGATGTAAAACACCAGCAACTACTGGAGTTGTGCTTTCTGCTAGCCACGTCCAAACATAAATATCGCTTGTTTTAGAAGTCGACATTGATTGGCTCCACACGTCGTATTCGTTCAGGTAAAAGCGCTACATGTTCCCCTGATCGCGCTCTCATTTCCGCGATTTTTTGTGGCAGCTCCTCACCAAATATCGGGATTCGCAAAACTTGCAGTACACGTAAAACTATTGCGATTGCTGTGGTGGGGGAACCTGCTTCAATGGATGCTATTGTTCTCGTCGAGCAGTGTGCTCGCTGAGCGAGTTCTGCTTGAGTCCATTGGTTGTTTGCGCGCGCTATACGTACATTGTTGCCGATGATGAGAAGTACATCCTCAACGTATGCGTTCGGTTCAATCTGCGTTCGCCCCATTTCCCCTCCTTATGCAATAGTATAATGCTTAAGCGTTCTAGCACTCAAACTATTGCATGTCACTCCGTCCGATATCTTCGCCGGCGAGGAATGCGGCGACGTCGCGCTTGGCCTGCTCGATCCCGACGAAGTGTACTGCGCGTAGCCCGGCTTCGCGGGCGCCGACGACGTTGGCGTAGGTGTCATCAAAGAACAAAATCTCATCGCCGTCAACGCCAAGTGCATCAATTGCCGCCCGATAGATTGCGTGGTCTGGCTTGGCGAGTCCGAGTTCGCAGGAGAAGAGTGAAACGTCGAAGAGGTGAATCCACGGCTTGTTTTCTTTCAGCCACGCCAAGTGGGTTGCGGGCACGTTCGACAGGACGTTGGGGTGAAATCCGCCGTCGTGTAGTTCTTGGAGCCAGGTGGTCATGTCCTCGTGGTGGAGTGACCAGGATTGAACGTCGGCACGTTCGGTTTCGTCAACAAGTCCAGGAATGCTGCGGAAGTCGACGTCGAGTTCGGCGCCGATAGCATCAAGGAACTCGCCGTAGTCTTGGGTTCCAGCATCGAGCGGGTCGCGCTTTGCACGGTAGAGGTGGTCGAATGCGGCACGGTCGACGCCGAGTTCGCTAAGATGTGCAGCGCGGTGAATACCAGCAACGCCTTCGTCGTTTTGTACGCTCATGAACAGGCCGAACAGATCAAATAAAATTTTTCGCATACTGCTATTGTCTCATTTTTTAGCGACGTGAAACATTCCACCAAGACTCTGGGCAGTCATCTGACTAAACTAAAACCATGCCTTCCCTCTCACAAATCCCTTCAAGAACCCTAAAAACCGCAACGTTTTTCATTGATGAATCGGAGTCAAAATCCTCTGCCGGAAAATTTTTCGTCATCGGTCTTGCAAAAACATATCTTCCCTGGAAGCTCTCATGGGAAATGCGCCATATTCGCGAACGTCATTCATTCAAAGATGAATTTAAGTTCGCGAAAGTAAAAACGATACTCTACCAATTTACAAGCAGCTTATCGATGTTGCCTATACGTCGAAAACTTTATTCGGAGCATTCGTTCTCGATTCTAGAACATCTGATCAGTTCGGGGATCGTCCGACTTGGGCTGTCCAAGCACAGCTGACCGCGCAACTAATTCGCGGAACAATGAAGCGAGGGGAACTAGGGACAGTTGTCACCGATATTATTACTACGCCTAAAGGCACGTCGCTGGCTGAATCCGTGAAGTCTCAAATTAATTCACAATTGGACTGTCTGGCTATCGTTGGAGCAATGGATATTGATTCTCGTGCCAGCACTGAACTTCAATTAGCAGATTTATTCGCTGGTGCGGTCAACTATGAAAGAAAATCCTTGGCAGGACTTACCAGTGGTAATGTCTCTGGCTCGTCCCCCAAGGGACAACTAGTTAGATATATTCAACAGGTATACAGTCTCGATAGCTTTGCTGACATAAAGCAATATCTTGTCAGCATCAAAACTGCTCAGACTAGATAAAATCAGCACTCATGCGATAAACTGGCGACATAGATGGTCCTGACTGTTATGGTCTGTAGCTATCTTAGCGGTCCTGACTGTTATGGTCTGTAGCTGCTTCAAGGGTTTTATTACCTCTTAAACTTCATGTGGGTGCGTTTTTCTAACGCACCCACAATCATTTTACTTCCGCTTCTTCGCCCGCCGGGTAGGTTCAGCGTGCGCGGGATCTTCGGGCCACGGGTGACGCGGGTATCGCCCGCGCATATCAGCGCGCACGCCCGCATACGGTCCGGCCCAAAATGAGGCGAGGTCGTCGGTGATGGCGAGCGGGCGTTGGGCTGGCGAGAGCAGTTCGAGGGTGACTGGCACGCCGCATATTTCCGGGGTGGCCTCCCATCCGAATGCTTCTTGGATGCGCATTCGCACTCGCGGCCGTTCTCCGACGTAGTCCACGCGCGCACTGCCTAACGGGGTGTCGATGCGTTCGGGTGCAAGTTCGTCGAACATATGCGCTTGTTCCCAAGGTTTCAGACTGGCGACCGCACCGTCGAGATCGATTCCGCGGGCGGTAACGAAGGGCATCAGCCACGCCTCAACACTGTCAGCTAAAACCTGGTCGGAGACGTCTGGCCAGGGCTGCCCGAGTGCGCGGTGCAAGAATGCTAACCGCTGCCGGGTCGCGGTGAGAGCTTCGGTCCACGGCAGGTTGGCGATTGGTCTGCGACGCACCTGTTCTTGCCGGGCGGCGAGGAGCTCTGCGACGGAGAGTTTGGCGGGGGTACGCGACAGTTCGATTGCGCCCAGCCAGCGCACCCGCGAGCCGCGCAGGGTTTCGTCGTCGATCTCGGTTGTTTCTGTAAGTAGGTGTTTGCCGACGACGGTTGCGGTCACGACGTCGATCGGTGTAGCTGCGTAGATGAGGGCTTCGGATCGGCCTTGTGCTTTGCCAAGGTCGGCAATTGCGAGCCATTCTTCGCCGACCAGTGGCGAGGAGGCGGGTAGCACGGCGCCGGTGCCGTTGGCGAGTACGTATCCGCGTCCGCGAGCGCGCGCGATCCAGTGCGGGTGGGCAAGTCCGACGACGATACCGACGGCGTCGTCCCAAGTGGGTGTCGGATCGGGGGCGGGTTCACCTGAGGTTGCGGTGCGGGTTTCGCCGGAACTTGCGCCGCGGGAAGTTGCGCCCGGCGTTTCGAGGGTTTTGCGTAACCGGCGTCGTTCGCGTGCCAACACCGGATCGTTACGGCGTCGGCGAATTGCGCTCGCAACCTCTCCCCCATCTACCCGACTGTCGCTGGCCAGAAAAGCCACGATTTCGGCAACCGTATCTGGGCGAACGTATGTGCTGCCGTCAAGCAGTGCGCGGGCCAAATTAGCTTTAAGTGGCAGTTGGGCGGCGCGCTGGCCGCGGGGAGTAATCGTTCCGGTTTCATCGATAAAGCCGAGTGCGGAGAGTTCAGCGGTAGCATGTGCAAGATTGCCGGGATGCGGTTCGTCAAGCAGTGCAATGCCGTGCATGCCCGGCGCACCCCATGCCGCGCATTGCAACAATGCGTCGGTGAGGTCTGCGGTTCGAATCTCGGGAAGCGAATACTTCTCGGCACGTCCGAGCTGAATACACCGATATGCGAAGCCGGGGCCTTCACGCCCGGCACGTCCGGCACGTTGAATCATGGATGCTTGGGAAGCAAAGACGGTCACTAGCCCGCCGATTCCGGCATCCACGCGGGCTTGCCGGGCCAGTCCGCCGTCGACGACGATCCGCACACCTGGTACGGTCAGCGATGATTCGGCCAACGCGGTTGCGACGATTACGCGCTCGCCACGCGCTTCCAACACCCGATCTTGTTCACGCGGATCGAGCTGGCCGTGCAACCCAAACACCGGAATATCAATATTGCTCAACCGGCTAACAATCGCCGAAATTTCACGCACGCCCGGCACAAACACCAGAATCGAACCGGCGTGTTCGCGGTGGGCTTGGCGTATTACCTGCACGATGTGGTCGAGGAAGCTGTCAGCTACCACAATCGCGCCAGACCCAGTGGTGGTGAGCGGCTGCGGGCCAGGCACTTCCACCTCGTCTACTGGATGAAGAAGTCCGGGCACCTCGATAATGCGGGCATCGAGCAGAGCAGCGGTTTGCTCTAATGCCACCGTAGCTGACATGGCAACAACTTGTAGGTCTGGGCGCAACGCGCTTTGGGAGTCGAGCACGAACGCGGTAGCAAGATCAGTATCGAGGTCGCGTTCGTGAATCTCGTCGATAATCACGCAACCGACACCGGGCAGTTCCGGTTCAGATTGCAACATGCGCAACAACACGCCAGGGGTGACCATCTCTATCCGAGTTCCGGGTTTTGTTTCGCCCCGAACCCGATATCCTACTTGCACGCCGACCGGTTCGTTCAGTAACTGTGCGATTCGCCGGGCAGCTGCGCGGGCCGCCACGCGCCGGGGTTGAACCACAATGACTTTACGGTGTTCGACGTCGGAATCATCAGCTAACCCAGCAGCGCTCTCTAACCGGGCCGCACACGCAACCGGAACCAGCGTTGTTTTTCCGCTTCCGGGCGGAGCTGCGATAACCAAGTTTGCTGTTTGGTCAACGATCTCACCAAGAGCTTGCCGCACGGGAAGGTCTGGCGGAGCAGCACAAATTTGAGAAAATTTCACGTATTGCCAGTTCACGCGTCGAGTAGCGAACGTACCGAATGCAGAACTGATTGGCGGACGTCTTCTAGCGGCAAACCGTCGTCGAGCGCACGCAACCCACAATCCATCAAGCTGCGCACAATCCGGGCATTCATTGCAGCCCGCATCGGATCAATTTGTTGACACAGTTCCACTACCGTGTGGGCAAGTTCGCGATGGAAGTTGACTACCGACGGAGGCAAGTTCTCCATCGACGCAAATGTTTCTGGCGTGAACTTAGTTTTCTTCAATACGTTGATCAGCCACTGATGGCCGGTTTGTGCACCCAATTCTAAACTGACATCTACTAGTGCTATCAGTTTATCGGCAGGGGCATCTACAGCCTGTGTGGCAGCCGTGGCGCGCTCTTTCCAAATCGGTAAGTAGCGTTCCAGCACCAGCAGACGGAGATGGTCGACTGATTGCACGTATCGATAGATGGAGTTACGTGCTATACCCGCTTTTTTGGCGATCGCTCCGGCAGTAAACGCCTGTTCTTTGGGTGATCGTAGAATCTCCTCGGCGGAGTTAATAAGCTTTTCGAAAACGATATCGTGATGCTCTTTCACCGTAGGAGCAGAGATCCGCGGCATCGCCATTCCTTTCTTAACGCCGTGACAAGCACGTAACATAACGTCGTTATAGATAACAGTCTAAGCCTACATCGTAATGTAAAACCAACTACTACCAAAGTCCAGTGCTCGCGCGCGCAGTCACATCGACACACTGAACACCATAGACATTTAGTTGCTAAATCGCTGACTGTGGATTGGATTGTGTGCGAAATGAAGAGTTCATGCGACAATGCTGTTATGGACTTTATGACATGGGCACACCAGGTGGCATCGAAACATTCACAATTACAAGACGCGCTCATCACTGTTGATGACGAGTGGCTCGATATTTTATTGGCTGATGGTCGTTCTTTCCGATTCCGCCCAGGGGCGCTAATCCGCAAGGATGCCAACTTAGATGCACGAACTGATATTTTGAATCGTCTGCTCACTATCGGTATCGCACAGGCCGTTGCGCCAACCACTCCAGAACACAACACCACTAGCGAACCTGAGCCGGTTGACTCCAGCGAACCTAACCTTGATTCGCTTATTTCCTCCTTCTTCGATGCCGGTGCCACACGTTCGGAACAAAGCCCACTTTCTCACAGCGATTGCGACGACGACACCACATTTTCTACCCTCACCGCCGGCCCTGACGTGAACTATTTCCCGCGGGTAGATTCAGCCCCGTTCTTCCTGCGCTCGCATAACGATGGTGATTCGATTATCTACCTGCCTATCACCGATTTCGTTGCGGTGGGGTTGGTACGCGAAACGCCACTTGGCCAAGTCCCGGTCTACTATTCCCAAACCGAAGGAGACTTGCGTGATATTGGTGAGTTACTCTCCGAAGGCGTTGCTAATTTACGGCTGGGCGTCAATAGCGGCGGAAAAGAAAACCAGATTACGCTCGGTTTTGCTCAGCTCGGCAAAGGCCAGGTTGTCTCATTCATGTCTCCACCCGGATATGAACTCTCTTGGTGGTGCGACGTGGAAATGATGGCGAATATTGCAGAACAAGTCATCGCGGATCGCCCGGGTGATATCCCGCTGTTTATTCCGGTTGCTCTCGACCACTATTTCATTGCGTTCGCAGACGATCCGCATCTGATCGACGTGTTCGATGCGTTGATTGCTACGTCCAACCCTGAAACGATGGTTTATCCGCTACCGCACACGCTTTCCACCGACGGATGGACAGAGTGGATTCCATTGCCTGGTGATGACCTTTCTCGGAAACTCAGCGAGCTACGGACCACCTACCGGCAGTGGATCTACAATGAACAAGCTACGATCATGGACCGGTGGGCAGACCTCGGTAACACAAAACACTATCGCGTCATGGAAGCGCCGACTGGCGATCTGGTTGGCGTCACTACCTGGGATGCCACCGACCATCACGGTTCGGTGCCCGATACGGAAATGATCACCTTCACCCGCGAACAATCCCCGCATCCGTTTGAACCTGAACCAGCCGTATCGATCACGTTACGTTCGCAGGTTGCGCGCGAGATCTGGAGCGAAGGTTTCACACGTGACGACGACGCTTGGCCGCCGCGCTGGAAAGTCAACGGATTCCCTGATGCGCAAACCCTCGAGAAGCTCAGCGCGGCAACCGACCGCGAGTTCTAGTGCTCGCGACTTCTAGCTGCTACTTGTTACGGTTTGTATAGAACCGGCCGAGGGTTTCTTCCTTAAACTCCCAGTAGGTTCCGGCATTCATATGCTGACGGATATCCTCCACCAGTTTGATGGTGAAGTATTCGTTGTGGATGGTGGTCAACGTATTGACCACCATTTCCTTTGCCTTAAATAAGTGATGAATATAGGCGCGCGTGTAATGCGTACAGGTGTAACATTCACAGCCTTCAACCAGCGGAATAAACTCGCGCTTATGTTGGGCGCGATTAACGTTGAAACGGCCATCTGGCGAATAGATAGCGGCGTTGCGTGCCACACGTGAGGGGTTGACACAGTCGAAAGTATCGATACCATTTTCGACACCGGCGAACAGGTCATCTGGTTCAGAAATGCCGAGCAAATGACGTGCCCGATCTTCGGGTAGTTCTTCGTTCACCCACCGCACGATCGTGCCCAGGTTTTCTTTTTCTAACGCGCCGCCGACGCCGAAACCATCGAAGCGCTGCCCGTCAATGTCCATATTCCCCAAGTCGCGGGCAGCTTTACGCCGCAAATCTTCATATTGGGCCCCTTGGATCACACCAAACAACTGCTGGTAGGGCTTCGTTTCCCGTTCTTCGGTGAGCTGCTTATGAGCACGCAAACACCGTTGCGCCCACAACCGAGTACGTTCCAACGCTTCTTCTTGATAACCGCGCGAATTGAGCAACGTCGTTAATTCGTCGAACGCAAAAATAATATCGGCACCCAATTCGTGTTGGATCCGCATCGAAATCTCTGGCGTAAACCGATGCTTCGAACCATCGAGGTGCGAACGGAACCATACTCCGTCGTCGTCCACATTCGCTAACCGTTCCTTGTTGGGGGCAACTTTGCCATCCACGTGTGCCGAACCGTTAAACTCCTCCGAGAGCACTTTCTTAAACCCTGAACCCAAGCTCAACACTTGGAAACCGCCAGAGTCAGTGAATGTTGGGCCGTCCCAATTCTCAAACGCACCCACACCGCCAGCTTCATCAACAATGTCCGAACCAGGCTGGAGGTACAGATGATAGGCGTTCGACAGCAACGCCTGTGCACCGATCTCCCGCATAGTTTCTGGCAACACGCTCTTCACGGTTGCTTTAGTTGCCACCGGAATAAACGCCGGGGTTTGAATGTCGCCGTGTGGAGTATGGATTGTGCCAGTTCGACCAAGCTGGCCGTCTAGTCGATTCTCTATTTCAAACATCGTCTCTACCTATCGCTGTTCATCCGTCATGCCCTGACGGCTCAACCTTCATTGTTTTCGTTCGTTCATCGTCAATTTCGTTAAAAGTCGACCCGAATAACCGTGGATCCGTCTGCTACCGAAACTTCTTGGGAAACCGGATAGCTACCGCCGTCGTTCGCTCCGATTGTTTGGCCGGGAAGCAAATAACTGTCACCCATCACAATATAGTCCGCACTGGCTTCAACAAACGCAGCGGTTTCCTCGAGCGAACGGCCCGTGCCCGTGACTTCCAGATCGAGGTGCCCAAAGAGCGGCAAACCGAGGGTTCGTGCCCGTGTGGTCTGCCCGTCACCGAGACGAATATTGATCCACAACGGCAACGGAGCTTGGCCCTTGGTTAACGAATCCGCGAGCGCGCTGACCATGTGCGGCGGGTGAATGACTCCTAGTTCGTGACGGTAGACGCCTAAAGCCGCCTCTTCGCGCATCAGTGCATCAGCAACCTGGGTGTAGGCGATGTGGGCGGAAACCATACGGTGACGGCGAGTGAGTTCGGTAGCGTTATCGCCGGTCAGTGGGCGTTCGCCGGCCAGTTTGCCTTGCGCTTGCCCAGAAAGCGGAGCGTAGAAGGTCATTGCCACATGCGTGTGATGTTCGGGGAGCTGGCCTTTATCGATCTGCAGTTGCCCGGTAACTGGAGTGATCATGACCTGAACGCCTTGCAACGTGAACGTTAAGATCGCGCCGCTTAATCCGCCAGTTTTCTCTGCCTCAACATTGACCCAACGCGGTTCAATATCCTCACCCCACAGATTGCGGATTCGTTGAACTGCAGTGCCGACGTCGATCGGCGCGGTAAATAAACCAGCCGCAGTTAAATATTCGGGGGCGGTTGGGTGAATTGCGTTGATTCCGAGATGCTCCATGGGCTTTAGTTTACGGGAGCTTAGAGTTCTTTGATCTTCGTTGTGGTCTTTCGAACTTCAATAATTGCCCAGACGGCTTCGGGGATGGCACGACGTACCCGGTCCCACGACTGTTCATTGAAGGTGAAAAACATTTCTTCGGGGATAAATGCTTCGACGTCGCTACGGGTCACTTCAATAATTTTCGTACCGCTGGTGTATGACACATAAGTTACGTCTTTAACCATAGTGATAATGACTGCAGCCGAGTAGAGGATATTGCGCTGAGTCATTTCATCTTCTAAATTCACATTCAGCAGATTTACTTTTATGCCAGAGTCAATGATTTGGACGCTAGAAATATCGGTGTTCAGCGGCAAGCTTTGTAATAGCTTATTTGTGTTTTCTTGATCGCCGACATGATCGGCTGCATATTGATAGGACTCACTGGGATTGTGTGTTCGGTAAGAGATATCTGAATACATGTGAAAACCCATTTCAGCATCATTCTTACTGGCAACGTTATACATCCCAATAAAGCCAACGGAAACAACGATCATCACAACAATGACGGTGACGATCGTACGAAACTGAGATATGCCGGCCTTCATGCTTGTCAAAATACCACCTTTGACCCGCTAGCCGTAAACTGGAATAACATGATCTTAGTTTTGGTCGAAAGGTAGCTGAGATGTCTGTCCCGTTCATTATTGGCGCTTACACGTCACTTCCGGCAACGAAACAGGAACAAGCCGAGTACTATCAGATACTTGCGGCCCAACCGTGGGTGAACGGGTTAGAGATTCCATTCCGTGATTCCATCACTGATGACGTCGAATGGTTTGTTTCGCAGCTCTCGGAAAATTTCACCACTAACATGCTGACTCCTATTCCTGGTGTGATGCACCGCGTGGGCAAAGATCCACTTTTCGGTCTAGCGTCACCAGATGAAAGTGGCCAGACTGCTGCCTTGGATTATTTACTCAATGCTTCTTGGGCAATCAAAGCAATAAACGATGCTGCAAACCGCCAGGTTTTTACCCATATTGCCTTACATTCAGCGCCGACAGCTATAGCTGATCCAGTAGTTTTCAATAATTCACTCGATGTTGTCACTCAGTGGGATTGGGATGGCGCGAAACTGGTGATTGAACATCAAGATAAGTTCATCGAAGGCCAAGTTCCGCAAAAAGGTTTCCTCAGCTTAGAGGATGAAATTGCTGCCGCCCGGGCACATGGTATTGGCATCGTCATCAACTGGGGACGGTCTGCAATCGAAGGGCGCAACGCAACAACTCCGTGCGAACATGTGGAGATCGCCGCTCATGCTCAAGCGTTGGCAGGCGTGATGTTCTCTGGTGCGCATGCCGAACCGAATGCGTTCGGCCCGGCATGGAATGATGATCATGTTCCACTCGATACTAACGAGCCAACGTCGTTAATGACCTCAGCCCACGTTGCTGACGTTGCACGCACAGCGGGAAAACAGCAGATTTCGCTGATGGGCGCAAAGGTAAGCATTGGAACCAACGCCTCGTTGTCCACTAGGCTAGACATACTTCGTCATATTGCTATGGCGGCAGGTTCTACTACCGGATTGCAGATAGGGTAAATCTATGAGTCAGCCAACGAACGCAACAAAGCGTAAGCGCAATACTATTGCGGCACTCATTGCACTGTTAACAGTGGCAGTGTTGATCATTACGCTCGTGATTTCGGGAGCTTTTATTAGCCAGCCAGCCAGCAAACCGGCGCCGGCACAAAATACAACCGCTAGTGGCGATGCGCAGAACACTCCCAAGAATGCTGACGGTAGTGAATCTGCTCCAGCAACCAACGAGCTTGATCCACAACTCAAGCAAGCCGTAGAAGCTGAGCATCGCAATGATCCTCACGATCCGCGAGCCCTAGGCTCGATTGATGCGCCGGTGATTATCGAAATGTATTCTGACTATCGATGTGGACACTGCCGCGACTGGTCGTTAACTACGTTGCCGCAACTTCAGGGTTTGATCGACGATGGAACCGTGCGTATTGAATATAATTCTCTCCCGATTTTGGGTGACGCCTCGATTCTTGCCGCTCAGGCTTCCCACGCTGCTGCTCTGCAAAATAAGTTTTGGGACTACCACACCGAACTTTTCGCTAACCCACCAGAAACTACTCCAGAAGCATTAACTGCGCTGGCTGGAAAGCTTGGCATGGATACGGAAAAGTTTGCCGCTGATCTTGTTTCTCCAGAAACTGTGGCAGCTATCAACGATGAACGTAACCGCGGGTTATCGTTGGGAATTTCTGGCACCCCTGCTTTCCTCATCGGATACAGTTTCGTCTCTGGCGCGTTGCCAGCCGATAAGTTCCTCGCCACTATTGAATCTGAACGCCAGCGTTCCTGATCTCTTCTTCCCACAGTGCACTAGAGCCACATCAACACAAGGAATACGTATGTCTCTCAAGCGATTCATTTCTCGCACATTCCAAAAGTTTTCCCGCTGGGAACTACAACTTGATCCTCTTCCGCCGAAGGCTGTGGTGATTGGCGCTCCGCATACTTCCAATTGGGATGCGATCTATATGCTGGTGGCATTTTGGCATGCTGATCGTAACTTGCGCTTCTTAGTTAAAGATTCGGTGATCCACAGTCCGCTTGGGCCGCTTGCGCGAGCAGTTGGCGCGGTTGGTGTGGATCGTAATTCGGCGCATGGGGTGGTGAGCGATATTGCTCGCCAGTTCCGCGAGTCGGACGATTTCACGCTGTGTCTGGCACCGAAGGGTACGCGCGGTAAGCGTGATACGTGGCGTTCGGGTTTCTACCATATTGCGTATGAGGCCGGAGTGCCGGTGGTTTTCGGCTTCATTGATTCACGTACTCGAACATACGGTTGGCGTGATTCATTTATGCTTACTGGCGATCGTAAAGCAGATATGGATCGAATCCGAGAATTTTACGCAAATATTGCCGGAATCAATCCGGAACTGACATCGCAGCCGCGCCTGCGCGACGAATCCCCCGTGGAGGACTGACACATGACTCGACTTTCTACTGGTTACACGATGCCCTCGCTTGGCTTTGGAACCTATCAGGTGCCGGAAGCTGATACCGCTAGTTTGGTACAGCAGGCGTTTGCCGTAGGTTACCGGCATATTGATACGGCACAAATGTATGGCAATGAAACAGGCGTAGGTCGCGCACTAGTTGAATCCGGTATTCCGCGGGAGAGTATTTTTATTACGACCAAGCTCGATAACCCGAACCATGAGGCGGATAAGGCACGCGAATCTTTCGCTCAATCGTTGCGTAACTTGCGTACTGACTATGTTGATCTGTTTTTGATTCATTGGCCGTTGCCGATGTATTACGACGGCGATTTCGTTTCGACGTTTGAAGTTTTGGAGTCTTTCATGAGTGAGGGGCGTGCCCGCTCAGTTGGTGTTTCCAATTTCGAGATCGAACACATCGAGAAGCTGCTGGCTGCTGGGTGTTCGATGCCGGCGGTGAACCAGATCGAGATTCATCCGTATTTCCAAAACCGTGAAGTTGTTGCTTTCTGTCGTGAAATGGGGATCACTGTGGAGTCGTGGTCGCCGTTGGGACGCGGTGACGATCTCAAAGATCCGGTGATCGTGGATATTGCTCGCAAGCATAACGTGACTGCTGCTCAAGTGGTGTTGGCGTGGCATTTGGCAGAAAATTTTGTGGCTATTCCAAAATCGTCGAGTTTGGATCGGCAACGCGAAAACTTCGATTCACTGCGCGTGACGCTGGATGGAGAAGATCTCGCGGCGATTCGTGGACTTGATCGTGGCGAGGCTGGCCGCCGCAGTCCGCACCCGAACGACTTTTCGAAGATGTAACCCATGATTAGTGCCCGTGAAGCGTATGAACCTGCGTTAGCTTTTCTGCAACAACATTTGCTTTCTCCAGATCGTATGGTTGACGGCGAACCGGTGCGTGACGGGGCTCGACGTTACCGTTTTGAGCATAGCCAGCGGGTGGCACGTATTGGCAGGCTAGTTGCTGACGGCGAAGGCTTTGATGCTGATTTGTTGGCGTTAGGGTGCTTGCTCCATGATGTGGGTAAATTCGACGCAGAACGGGCTGTTGACCATGGGCGTGCTGGCGCGTTGATAGCCGATAAGTTTTTAACCGAGCTGGGTTTGCCTAGTGCTCAACGGTTAGAGATTGTTCAAGGTATCGCTATGCATACTGACGATCTGTGGAATCCGCGTACCGACGACGAAGGCACATCTTACGATGTTCATGGTAATCCGTATTTGGTGTTCGATAGCGAGCCGAGTTTGTTGGCGCGTTCGATCGGGGATTGCGATAATATCGACCGCTTCGGTGCTTACCGGGTGGCAGATACGTTGAAATATATTCGCTTCATGGAACTTCCTACAGCCGAGCAGCGCACCTGGTTAGCTGGCTATCGTGGCAAGCTCGATTGGTTGTGGAACCAGCCGTGCGCAACAGCCACCGCTACCCGGTTGTGGCGGGAAGCGGTCGATGTGCAACGTTCATTCTTTGCCCGATTGGCGGAAGAAATCGGTTAATCGGCGAGCTGTTTAGTAATCGTCGGCGGAAGCGTAGTTCGCGAAGCGAGTCAACGAGCCTTGGAATTCGAGCTCGATATCGTCTGATGTTGGGCCTGATCGGTTCTTCCCGACGATAATCTGGGCTGGCGGCAAGGCGCCCATCTCGTCACGTTCTTTTGGACGATTAATGAGGATAACGACGTCGGCGTCCTGCTCCAACGAACCTGATTCACGCAGATCCGATACTTGTGGCTTCTTCGAGTCGCGACGTTCAGTTTCACGGTTCAACTGGGCGATAGCGATAATTGGAATCTCGAGTTCTTTCGCCAATAGTTTGATGGAACGTGAGAATTCTGAGACTTCTTGCTGGCGCGATTCCGGGCTACGTCCGCCAGAGGTGAGCAGCTGGAGATAGTCGATAACGATCATTTCGATTCCGTGCTGTTGGCGCATCCGCCGTGCCTTGGATCGAATTTCCATCATGGTCAGGTTTGGTGAATCGTCGACGAAAAGTGGCGCTTCAGCGATGCGTTCTAGGGTGCGCGAGATGCGTTCCCAGTCGCGCTGTTCGAGTTCGCCGCCGATGAGTTTCGATAGCCATACTTCGGATTCGGCAGCCAACATACGCATCGCTAATTCGTTGCGGTTCATTTCGAGGGAGAAGAATGCGACTGGCTTATTGTCTTTGATCGCGATATGGCGGCAGAAGTCCATAGCGAGCGTCGTTTTACCCATACCTGGGCGGGCAGCGACGATAATCATTTGGTTGGGTCGCAGGCCAAGAAGAACTTTATCAAGATCGTGGAAGCCGGTAGCTAGGCCAGCTAGTTGACCGTCTCGTGCAGAGTTCATTTCGAGTTCTTCGACGAGGCCGGGGATGATGGTGCGAAGTTGTGCGTAATCGTTTGACGATTTCGATTCGCTCATCGCATAGACTTCGGATTGGGCGAGGTTGAGTAGTTCGGTGACGTCGCCGCCGTCGGTGGTGTATCCTAACTGTGCGATTCTGGTTCCGGTTTCAACGAGCCGGCGTAGCATTGCCTGATCGCGAACAATTTGGGCGTAATAGGATGCGTTTGCTGCGGTGGGTACTGCGGATACGAGATCGTGGAGAACTGCGCGGCCACCGACTTGTTCGAGAAGCCCTTGACGTTGAAGCTCTGCGGCGACTGTGATGGCATCCGCTGGTTGGCCGGTGCCGAATAAGTTGAGAATAGTGGTGTATATAGTGGCGTGTGCTGGGCGATAGAAATCTTTTGCGTCAAGCATTTCGAGGACGTCAGCTAGGGCGTCTTTACTGAGCATCATTCCGCCGAGAACTGAGCGCTCTGCTTCAATATCGTGTGGTGGCGTACGTTCATACTGCGAGTTCGACATATCACTCACGATAATTCCTCTATCACTAACTGTTTGGCTTCTTCTAGGTGCAGCTACGAGCACGTATTCGACGTCTGCGGATGTCCCCTGCTTGTCACATCAGTTTCGAGTCGTGCTTTACCTCTGGTAATTATTGCCTATTTTCCACAAAATTGCTGTCGTTATCCGCATACCTACCTAAAGATATCCACAGGCCTGCGAGTACTTGAAGTTTTTATGTGGACAAGTTCCGTGGATTTGTGTATAAACCTGTGGTTAACTACATTAGTTATCCACAGAATTTCACAATTTTATCCACGTGTGTGGAATAGTTTCGCAGATTCGGCGAAACTTCGCCAGAAATTTCTCCACGAATGTGGATAACCTGTGGTTATTTCGAACATTTCTTGCAAGATATATTCACAAATAGACATCAACCACTTTAAGTTTTCGTGTGTCGTCGACGTCGTCGGTGTTTCGGTAGGCTGGAACTAACAACCCTGACCACACTAACCCAACAGATTTGAGGACTCCCCTTGTCTCGCAACGAACTTGCCGATGTTGACGCATCCATTATTCGGCTCGCTTTACCCTCACTCGGTGCGTTGCTCGCAGAACCACTGCTTGTCGCCGTCGACACGACGATGATCGGCAGACTCCCCGGTACTGCACCACTGGCGGGACTCTCACTCGCCTCCACAATTCTGACGACACTTGTTGGGTTATGTATTTTCCTCACCTATGCAACGACTGCAGCTACTGCGCGCGCTGTCGGTGCAGGGAATAAAAGCCAAGGTTATCGATACGGAATCGACGGCATGTGGCTTGCAGCTGGACTAGGAGCCTTCCTCGGCGCTGTTCTTTACTTTGGCGGCCCGATGATCATCAGTTGGTTTGGTCCAGACCCGGCAGTCAGTACCCAAGCGGTGGCGTATCTCCACGCAAGTTCCTGGGGGCTACCCGGAATGCTCATTGTGTTGGCAGCTACAGGCACCTTACGGGGATTTGCTGATGCTCGTACACCATTCAAAGTTGCCACCGGTGGAGCCCTAGCAAACATTCCAATTAACGCATTACTGATCTACGTATTCGGATGGGGAATTATTGGAGCTGGACTTGGTACCGCGTTGGCTCAAACTAGTATGGCGTTGGTGTTAATCGTCATTATTGCTCGGCGAGCACGTGCAGAACATACTTCTCTGCTGGCTTCCGGAGCGGGCGTATTGGGCTCCTTAGCCCAGGCAATACCACTAATTATTCGTACCTTGTCGTTACGTGCCGCGATTCTCCTGCTGATTGCTGGTGCTTCTGGGCTTGGGACGGTTGCGTTGGCAACAAATCAGATCGTCATGACTGTGTGGAATTTTATGTCTTACGGGCTAGATTCGCTGGCCACGGCTGCCCAAATTTTGGTTGGCCAAGCACTTGGTCTCAAGCAGCCGAAAACTGTCAGGCACGTTCTCAATCGGTGTATGCTGTGGGGGCTGTGGGTCGGTATTGGTCTAGGTGTGATCGTTGCTGGACTATCGTTCGTCGTACCGTCAATCATGACGACTGATGGTGACGTGCAAAGCCTCTCTCGTACCGTACTGTGGATTGCCAGTATTGCGATCCCTCTAGCGTCGATTGCTTTTATGCTCGACGGGATACTCATCGGTGCTGGCGACACGAACCGTCTAGCGTGGTACATGCTGGCAACTCTTGCTGCTTTTTCTCCAATTGCGGGAATCATTCTGTGGAATCCACAGTGGTTCACTCAAACATCCGGTATGGCAGTACTCTGGCTCGGGTATGGGGGCGTGACGATGGCTGTTCGTGCAGGTACTCAATTTGTTCGCACCCGCGGGACCGAGTGGATGCATTTATAAATACCAATGCAAAGGGTGGGCATGAACTTTTTCGTTCATGCCCACCCTTTGCATTAACTAGCGATTACTCGCTTGTCTGGTGAGGTCAGCTGTTCTTGCGACGGCGCACTGCGAATGCACCGGCAAGGAGCGAGCCTAGTCCGATTGCTACCAAACCAGCAATATTAAGACCAGTCTTAGCTAGCTTTTCCTTAATAGTTGGAGCAACTGGGGTTTCAGCCACGGTCACTGTGATGGTGTCGAGGACGTTGCCGTCCTTGTCCTTCACGGTAACGATGATCTTGTCGCCAGGCTTTGCATTGTCATTGATGGTTACCTTAATGGAGCCATCCTTGTCAAGCATACCCTTACCAGGACCTTCAGTCTCGATGGTTGTACCACCAGGAACATCGCCACCAATATTTGGAACGGCAATCTCGTCACCTGCGTGACCAGTCTTGTCTTCCCAGTTTGGCGCAGCTGGGCCTTCGGTGGTCTTGATCTTTCCGGAGTCCTTAACGATTAGAGTGTTTGCACCCTTGTCGCCGTCTGGACGCTTGGATTCAATCGTGATTGTGTAGTCGCCATCCTTTGTCTCGGTTGGGGTGCCAGAGATGACACAGCCCTTACCTTCGACGTACTTGATGGTCAGGCCTGTAGCAAGACCTTCAGCCTTGCATACAAGGTCGGTAGCCTTTCCAGGATTCTGGATTGGGATAACAATGTCCTTGATTGGAGTATCAATCTGACCGTTGATGGTTGGAAGGTCACCTTCCACGGAAGGTGCTAGAGCACAACCATTCTTGTCAACCTTGGCACCTGCAGGAGTATCAGCACACTGATCCTCACCAGGCTGCGGATTAGCAGGATCCTTCGGATCAGGAACACCATCACCATCAGAATCCTTCTTAGCAGTATCTGGGTTCACGTCTAGAGCTGGAAGAGTGATATTCACCTTTCCATGCTTCACAATCGGAGTACCAGCACTCTTATCACCGTCAGGCTTAGTAAACTCAACCGTCACAGCGAAAAGCTGGTTCTGAGTCGTGTCTTCAGTTGGAGTACCAGAGATAACACAGCCACCCTTAGCCTTATCATAAGTAACCGTCAAACCATCAGGAAGATCCGTGGCCTTACATACAAGGCCGGTAGCCTTACCAGGATTCTCAACAGGAACGACAACCGGAGTAATCTCCTTGCCCTTCTCACCCTTCACCTCAGGAACATCACCAACGGAAGGTGCTAGAGCACAACCATTCTTGTCAACCTTGGCACCTGCAGGAGTATCAGCACACTGATCCTCACCAGGCTGCGGATTAGCAGGATCTGGGTTCACGTCTAGAGCTGGAAGAGTGATATTCACCTTTCCATGCTTCACAATCGGAGTACCAGCACTCTTATCACCGTCAGGCTTAGTAAACTCAACCGTCACAGCGAAAAGCTGGTTCTGAGTCGTGTCTTCAGTTGGAGTACCAGAGATAACACAGCCACCCTTAGCCTTATCATAAGTAACCGTCAAACCATCAGGAAGATCCGTGGCCTTACATACAAGGCCGGTAGCCTTACCAGGATTCTCAACAGGAACGACAACCGGAGTAATCTCCTTGCCCTTCTCACCCTTCACCTCACGAACATCACCAACGGAAGGTGCTAGAGCACAACCATTCTTGTCAACCTTGGCACCTGCAGGAGTATCAGCACACTGATCCTCACCAGGCTGCGGATTAGCAGGATCCTTCGGATCAGGAACACCATCACCATCAGAATCACCCGGAACTGGGACAATAATGTTAGCAATGCCATCCTTAGTTACAATACCCGGACCTTTGACACCATCAGGCTTCTTGTAGTGAAGAAAAACAGTAACAGTAACAGGACCATCAGTAGCTTCAGTAGGAGTACCAGAAACAACACAGCCATTACCATCTTCGTTGAGCTTAATCATTAACCCGTCAGGGAGTCCTGCAATTGAACAAACAAGACCGGTAGCCTTACCAAGATTCTCGATCGGGATAGTGATCGGATTGATCAACTTATCCTTTTCGCCATTGATTGTAGGAACATCACCAACGGAAGGTGCTAGAGCACAACCGTTTTCGTCAACCTTGGCACCTGCAGGAGTATCAGCACACTGATCCTCACCAGGCTGTGGATTAGCAGGATCATCCTTCGGATCAGGAACACCATTACCATCAGAATCAGGCTTAGCCACAACAGTAACAGTAATCGTGTGTATCACATTATTCTGGCGACCAACAATATCAACTGTAATCTTCTCACCAGGTTTAGCAGTTGGGAACGCACTGATACGAACAGTACCATCTTTCCCCATACTTGCCGTACCATTATTGGATAGATTTCCAATATGAGAACCCTCTGGTACTGGCCCTCCCTTGTTTTCAAAGGTAATCTCGCCACCAGGAACAACAGTTCCTTCCTTATCCCACATTGGAGCCTTTTGCGCCACAACAAACTTAGCATTGAGGCTTTCACTACCACCATTATTTGGATATGTCACAACAACTGGAACCGTAAAAGTCGTTCCAGCATCTGCTTCCACCGGAGTATCCTTTTTATAAGCACCGATGTTATATGTCGACGCACCACCCTCTCGGCTACCTTCAATTCGCACAGTACCGGTGATTGTACGTGGATCTTTCGGATTAGCAACTGCAGATTCGATAACTTCCTGACCAAGATAACTATCTGAATCACTTGCTAATGGCTGATTAGCAGTGAGTAAGTTGGTCGCTGCGTAGGAGGTAGAGCTTAAAGCTCCGGATAAGAACATACCGCTAAGCAAACCTACTGTTCCCAGTAAGGCCACTGGCTTACGCCAGCGCTTAACAGATATGCCCCCCAGACTGTATCTATTTGTTAAATTTAATGACACTCGTAGTGTTCCTTCCTAATAAATACTCAACTGAGTCTTGAAATCTAGGATCTGGGAGACAGCGATCCTTTACCGCTATGCCTAGAGACCATTACAACGACATCGCTCCCTTTTTACCCTCAAAAAATCAATCCTGAGAATGACGCACGTGATATGTCTCAGTTCTTAGGGCTACTATCTCAAAAACCTATGGAATCTCGATAAACATACGTAAAGACAGATACTTAATGTTCGCATATAGGGAAAGGTAGTTCAATTCATTTTCTTGCGCTAGTGCGGAAAAACATATTTCCATACTATCTCAACGCTTACCTTACAAACAGTTGTAGTACAACAGGGCTTATAGGCCAAAATGTGTTGCTGGGGGTTAGTAGGTTTCATGCCAGGTTGCTCCGTGGTGGAAGTTGAGTCCAGTTGACCGCGGTTCCCCAGCGTTCGATCTGGGCTTGTGCGCTGGCTCGATGCCTGGCTTGCTCGAACAGGTCAATGATTTGTTCGTCAGTGATCACTGTTTGTAGGATGCGTGCTGGTGTTGCGGGTAATTCAGTATGCAAGTAGCACCACCACAACACGGTTTTCACTTGACGATCAAGGCTCATCCCCCGGTGAACACGTAACAGTGACCGTAGCTGGGCGTTAATCCCACCCTCGATATGATTCGATGTTGATGCAATAGGATCACCATCGATGTGGAGTGCGGGGTCAAGATAGGTAAACAAGGTACCTTTCTTCACCAGGGTGTTTAACGAGTTCTTAGCCTGAACCAACCGGGCATGAGTGGGAACCCAGCTACCATTTGATGGTCGGGTTTGTTGAGCTAAAAACGTGTGATACGTGGTGTTCCAGTTTGCGAGTTGGCTCATCCATTCCACTGCCTGATCAAAGCTTGTGATATGTAGTAATGCTTTTCCCAGAGCATATAGGTCAACACCTGCCTGGGTGTAAGGACGGGTCGTGGTCTTGCGTTTTCCATGCTAAAGGCATGAAAAACACAGCGTTGAATTCGCGTACCAGGCCAGGTGGTCTTTACCGCGCTAGCTATTGCCTGCCCGCCATCACACACCACAACATCTGGGGCGCGATCCGAGACATTAACGCCTGCCAGGCACGCATTGTTTCTCCTTTAGCCACATACCAGCCAAGGACATGGGTTTTCGTGCACGCTATCAACACCACGAGTGTGCGAGAAAGATAGATGCCATCAATAAACACCACATGATGGACCTCATCAACAACAGGACTGACCGGCCATAGGTGCCAAAAACGCTCGTTACGTCGTCGTAGCGTGCGTGCTTTTACCCCGTGATCAGCCAACGTGTATTTACCAGTAACAAAGTCTAAAAACGCTGTGAAATGACGAACGCGAACATCATAAGAACGACTCTGGGTAGACGAACAAGGCTTACACCGGAAACGCTGCCGGCCAGCACTTGTCTTACCGTGTTTGATCATGACATTGCCACACATTTTGCATCGAGGATATTTCATTCCTCAATCCATACCGAATTCAACACCAACTTTCGGGCAACACACCAAGTAAAAACCACGTTTCCAGCAACACGAAATGGCCAACCACGAATTCGAGTCAAACCCAAATCAAAACCGACTATTACCTGCTACATCAACGAAAAGTAGCCCGAAAAACAACACGATCTGGCCTATAAGCCTACAACAGACTCCTGCGGTAAAAGCGAATAAAAAATGCGGTGGCAGGACTTTTGATCCATACCACCGCATCTCATTTCGTGGTGAAAACCACAAATTTTCACTCGGCAATAACAGCAATTTTAATACTAGCTACAACCTCAGCATGAAGCTTGATCTGACCGGTGTAGTCACCAACAGACTTGATGTTAGTGTGCAGGTTGACCGATCGGCGATCAACTGGCTTGCCGGCAACCTCGGATGCTGCAACAGCAACATCAGCAGTTGTCACAGCGCCGAAGAGGCGACCGTTAGCACCAGCAGTCTTGGTGATGGTGAGAACGGTTGCTTCGAGAGCGTCACGCATTTCGCGCGATGCTTCGATATCTTCAGTTGCACGCTTACGGCGTGATTCTGCGATCTGATCGATCTGACGCTGTGCACCCTTGGTCCACACTGTAGCGTAGCCACGTGGGATCAAGAAGTTACGAGCGTAGCCGTCCTTGACGGTAACGACTTCGCCAGCACCACCGAGGTTCTCAACTTCGTGAGTGAGGATAATCTTCATAATCTATCTTTCCTCTCTCAATCAGCGAGCGGAGCTCGTGTACGGCAAGAGAGCCATCTCGCGTGCGTTCTTCACTGCACGAGCGATCTGACGCTGCTCTTGAACGGAAACGCCAGTAACTCGGCGGGAGCGGATCTTACCGCGGTCCGAGATGAACTTGCGTAGGGTTGCGGTGTCCTTATAATCGATGACGGCAATCTTAGCTACCTTCAACGGATTGGACTTCTTCTTTGGCTTGCGCAATACAGGCTTTGCCATTGTGATTCCTCTTTCGATTGCGAGATAACCGAGCGTGAAACGCGGTTATCCCAAAAAGTCTTAGAACGGTGGAGCATCATCAAACGACGAGCCACCGGCTGGTGCTTGACCCCACGGATCGTATGCGGATCCGCCGGCCGGAGCATCGTAGGAAGCGCGACCTTGCTGGCCACCTCCCTGGTTAAAGCCACCTTGATTCTGGTTGAAGCCCCCACGGTTTGCTCCACCTTGAGTACGCGTCACCTGCGCGGTTGCGTAACGCAAAGATGGACCAACTTCATCTACCTGCATCTCAATCGATGTGCCCTGTGAGCCATCTTGACGCTGATAGTTACGCACCTGGAGCTTTCCAGTAACCACAACACGCATGCCTTTCGACAGGGTTTCAGTCACGTTCTCAGCATATTCACGCCAAACAGAACAACGAATGAACATGGCTTCGCCATCTTCCCATTCGTTTGTTTGACGGTTCAGGTTACGTGGAGTGGAAGCCACGGTAAACGAGGCAACAGGCGTACCCGAGCCAACGTACTTGAGTTCCGGATCTGCAGTGAGATTTCCGACGACGGTGATAATCGGTTCGCCAGCCATGGTTTACTCCAGTTTCTTTCAGGCTTCGGTGGTAGCTACTGGCTCGTAGCGCAGAAGCTTGGTGCGCATGATCGACTCATTCAAGCCGAGCTGGCGGTCAAGTTCCTGAGCGGTAGCCGGGGTAGCAGTCATGTAGACAACTACGTAGATACCTTCGGACTTCTTATTAATCGAGTAAGCGAGACGGCGCTTACCGAGGATGTCCACGTTATCGAGGGTTCCACCCTCTGCTGGGACAACGGCGAGCAACTTCTCTAGGGTTCCCTGGAGAGTACGCTCATCGGTTTCAGGATCGAGGATGATCATCATCTCGTACTGACGCATGTGTACCCACCTCCTCTGGACTAAATACGGTCATGGTCTTTCCATGACAGGAGGGTCATGCTGTGCGCATTGGACGCACTGTATAAAGACTACCTGAAGAATGACGATAGCGCCGTGCGTTTTTCACCACACAGCGCTATCGTCCTCGTCACGAAAATCAATCAGATCACGGCCCAGCTATCAATTATTTCGTTGATTGGCTCCCCCGTCTTGATTCTCCGGATCATTGTTATTCGGTTGTTCTGCAGGAGCATTGCCTTCGCCAGCATCTTCCGCTGGCTTCTCCGGCGCTGGCATTGGTTGCGGCGGCGGAACTGGCTGCGAAGGATCCTCATCAGGTTGCTCGACGGCTGGCTCTTCTTCCTTCGGCTCCTCAACTGGCGGCGGCGGAGGAGGAGGCGGGAAACGCTTGTTAATAATGTTCCTCGCATTCGGGAACTTCAGTTTCTCCATACCTTCTAAGGCGACCTCTAAATAATTCAACGCAATATGCTGCGGCCACGTAGAACCGGTCACTAAGCTCACGCCACCAAACGGGGTGATATCCTCTTCGCTACCATCTTCACCCACCTGATACATGTCAACAACCGTAACCAGGTTCGGAGTATAGGATGCTACCCACCCAGAACGCGGACCGGTAGAAGTACCCGTCTTTGCTGCAATATCCCGGTTCAAAGTTGCTAGATCGGAAGCCGTTCCATACGGTGCAGTACCACCTTGAATAACATAAGTTGCCATCGTTGCAACATCGGCAGTGAGAACCTGCTCCGAAGAAGTATCGCCGCGATAAATCACGTTGCCTTGTGGATCTTGCACTTCGCGAACAATATGTACCGCATTTGGTCGGCGACCACCGCTAGCCAAGGAGGACAAAGCCCGCGACATTTCTTTAGCGGTTGGCGACGCCGAACCCAAAATGTTTCCAGCATTATTATCCAACCCAACCAGATCCTTCGGCAGACCAAGATCTACCGCCATCTTTGCTGTAGCTGCCGGACCAATCTTTTCATTAAGCTTAATAAACCCAGTATTAACTGAGTAGGCGATCATGTCTCGTAACGGCAGGTTTCCAAATGAGGCGTTACCGAAATTACTGAAAGTCAGATTAGTTCCCGGAATCGTATATGAAGCAGGCGAACTAAAACTCGTGTTAGGTGACAACCCACTCTTGAGTGCGGCAGCCACACCAAAAACCTTGAACACCGATCCTGCCTGGGCACGATCTTGGGTAGCGCTATTGCGTTGCCGGGTCGCATAGTCACGGCCACCATACATCGCCACAGTTTCACCGTTCGTTGGATCAACCGACATCAAACCCACATAGTTATTCTCCGGGCGATCCTCAGGAAGCGAATTAACCGCATCTACGGCAGCTTGCTGCTTCGCCTTATCGATCGTCGTCACAATCGTAAAACCACCACGGTCAATCTGCTCATCGGTAAACCCAGCGTCGTTAATCAACTCAGAACGAACCTCTTGAAGCAAATAACCATCCGTGCCGCTCATACCTGACTGCGAGGCACTCGGATCAAGAGTTTCAGGGAACACAACAGCATCAGCATCAGCTTGAGTAATCCATTCATCTTCAACCATACGCCGCAGAACACGGTCAAACTTCACCTTCGCCGTATCCGGATCAACAGCTGGATCCCACGCCGACGGTGCCGGAATAACAGCCGCTAACAACGCAGACTGAGAAATATCCAGATCCTTAGCGGAAACACCGAAATAGTTCCGTGCAGCAGACTCAATTCCGTATGCGCCGCGGCCAAAATAAATCGTGTTCAAATAACTATTAAGAATCTGTTCCTTAGACTGCTCCCGGTCGATCTTAATCGCCAAGATAAGTTCCCGAACCTTACCGGTCAGCGACGTATTTTGACCGGTATAGTAACGCTCCGCATACTGCTGGGTGAGCGTCGATCCACCCTGGGTAGGGTTACCCTGGATGTTATTCCACAATGCTCGCGCAATACCCTTCGGATCAACACCGTTGTTTTCGTAAAAACCACGATCCTCTGAGGAAATAACCGCATGCTGTAAAGCTTCAGAAATATCTGCAAGCTCAACCGAACGCCGATCAGCTTCCGCGAACTTCCCGAGCATTTCAGACCCATCGCCGTAATAAACCTCGGTGGATTGCGCCAACGCGAAATCATCTGGCTCTGGGACATTGATTGCCACATACAACCCGATAAATGTTCCAATACCTAACGCAAAGGACGCAAATATCGTGCCGAGAACTACTCGCCATGAAGGAATCCACCGATGCACCGGACCATAGCCTGCCCGCGGATAATTCCATCCACGTTTACGTGGCTTTTTCGTCTTCTTCTTTGGGCTCACTTTTACTTGCTTTCTTTCTTCGACGAACGCTTCAACTGCCGGCTCAACGCTTCGAGCTTCGGCCGATAATGCATCCGTGCTTTACGTTCAAGTTCCGAAAACGGATTAAGGAATTCTGGAAGATCGTCCTCACGCCCTGCTGCTGAGTCATAATAACCATCCTTGAAACGACGTCCGGCCTGGTTTTCAGAAACCAGATACACATCAAGCCACCGAGTACGCGGATCCGAATCAACAAGCAAAGCCTTAAAGAACAAGGTCAACGGGACAGCCAGAATTGATCCGAGCATACCCACAATCGAGGTCCACACAATCAGGGAGAAGAATGTGACCGACGGCGAAAGCCCGACAATATCGCCCGTTAGTTTCGGTTGGATCAAGGTTTGGATAACGACGTTGATCACTGTGTATGCGATGAGGACCCACACCATCGTCTGCCAACCAGAATCAAGAAGACCAATGAGCATCGGCGGAATAACACCCACCACGAAACCAATATTTGGCACATAGTTCGTAATAAAAGCCCAGTAGGCCCAGGTCCACGCTAGCGGAATCGCCATCCACTGCAAAACGATGCCATCGATACCTGCAACTAAAAGTCCGAAAACCGTTGTCACGATCCAATAGTGGCGTACCCGCTTTTCAAAACCGCGCAATGCTTCGCCCATGTTCCAATGATCTTGTGAAACGATGGCGGCTCGCGAGCGCGTCACCGTCGTATCGATTGTTAGGAAGAAAGCTGCGATAGCAACGATAGACATCAATCCAGCTACAGAGAACAGTCCGCCAATAAGGCTCCACGTCCATGCCACGATTGAATTAACGTTGAGTTGGTTGGCATATGACATCAGATCACGTGTGTTCACACCTTGACCCTGCAACCACTGCAAAAATCCGTACATGGTGGATTCGAACTTGCCAGAATATTCAACGACCATGTCTGGCACAGGCGTCAGCGACCATACAGTTAACGCCAGTAGTGCAACGATAATTGCCAATGTTAAGACCAGCGTTGTTAGCGAGGCAAACCATGACGGGAGGTGATGACGCATCATAAACTGGCCGAAGGGACGCAATGCCAACACTAACGTGAACGCTAAAAACAACGGCGTGAAGACGTCAGCTATCGAATGAACACCTATCCCTACAACAGTGAGCAACGCTAAAACAGCGAGAATCATGAAACCGTTGGTGTTCATGTCGACGACGGATTCATCACCATCACCGTGGCGATTGTGGTCCTCAGCGACGACGACGGCGTCGTCAACCTTTTCTTGACTCATGCTGTTCTCCTTAAATAAGAGTGACGTATATGCATACGTGCTCCTATTGTGCCAAAATACCACTGCTAGTGCGGTAACCGAACAACACTATGATAAATGAGCGCACCTGCACTATAAGCTAGGGCACAGCCAATGTTGACTGTTGGTGACCATCCCGATATTGGCAACACTATCGTCGCTAAGACCGAGGATCCTACTAGAGCGGCGTTAAAGAGCATGTCGTAAAGCGAAAAAGCCCGGCCACGATATCTATCTGCCGTATCGCGTTGGATGATGGTATCAACCGAAATTTTTACTCCTTGAACACTCAACCCAAAAATTCCGAAAACCACGAAGAGGAGCGGTAACCGGTAACTGAATGACCAAGCTAACTGCCCGCCAGCACTGAGTGCCAAACACACCAAAATCCATAAGTGGGCGCCTATCAACCGGTGTGCAAAAGGTGTGGCAACAATCGCGCACGCATGACCGATAAATGACACGGCAAGGATAGCCGCGAAAACCGTAAAACCAGAATCTGTTGTGGCAAAATCTGACACGGACGAGTCAACCAATATATTTCGGCTCATCACCAGTAACATCATGAGGGACAAGCCGTAGAGCAGTCGATGCAACGCCATTAAGGCAAGCGCATATCCGGGCGTGCGTTGCGCGATCACGTAGCGCACCCCATCAGCAAGTTGCGTGAAAATCTGGTGTGCCGACCAGTGCCGGATCTCTCGCGGCCCCAGGCTTCGCTCCTGCATTGCCCCTGCTGTCGCACTCGCTGCAATGAACAATAAGCCTGCTAAAAGCAACGCGGTAATATCACGCCACACCCCAACGTCGAGCGTGGCAGTTAACCCGAAACCGATCGCAGCACCACAGCTAGCCGCAATCGACCCTACGGTTGGAACAATCGAATTCGCCACCACGAGCAGCCGCTGTGGCAGCGTATGCGGCAGCCCGGCAGAAAGCGCCGCCAAAATAAACCGATTAACTCCCAGTAACAGTAACGCACCAACGAATATAGCTGATGTACCAGGATCGATAGCCAGCAACCCAGCTAACCCCAGTACGCCACCAGCGCGCAGACAATTACCCCACACCAGAATTCGACGTCGATCCCACCGATCTAGAAGCGGACCCACAAACGGCACCACCACCGTAAACGGCAACAACATCACCGCAAACGCGAGCGCAACATCCGCCACATTCCCCGCCCGATATGGGGAAAATAGAATCACACTCGCTAAGCCTGCTTGGAATAAGCCGTCTCCAATTTGTGAAAACAACCTGACAGTGAGCAGTTGACGAAAGAGCGGATAGGGAAGGATCCGGTTAAGATGCACATCCATCATTGATTAAGCGTTGCGTTGCTGCCACCACGCTTGAAGACGTTCAGTTGCGACCTCTTCTCCTAGCGGTCCTTCTTCCATGCGCAGCTCCAGTAAGAAACTGTATGCTTGGCCCACTTCCGGGCCCGGTTTCAGATCAAGTAGCTCCATGATTTGTTGACCGTTGAGATCTGGGCGGATCGCATCGATTTCTTCTTGTTCTTTCAACAATGCGATACGTTCTTCAAGATCGTCCATACCAGCAGCGAGCCAGCGAGCTTTGCGCTTATTTCGGGTCGTCACATCGGCGCGCGTGAGACGATTAAGGCGCTCTAGTTGCGCTCCAGCATCAGCGACATAGCGGCGAACTGCCGAATCTGACCACCGTTGTTCTCCATAACCATGGAATCGTAAATGCAGTTCAACCAGACGTGCCACAGCTTTCGTCGTCGCCTTATCGAACCGTAACGCCTTCATGCGCTTGGCAACCATTCGGGCGCCGACGACGTCGTGCGCATGGAACGTCACAGTGCCGTCGGATTCGTAACGGCGAGTAGCTGGTTTGCCAATATCATGCATGAGCGCGGCGAACCGCAAAATAAAATCTGGGCTAGGTACTTCGCCGTCGTCATCAGTTTCGAGAGCAATCGCCTGATCGAGCACGGTGAGAGTATGTGTGTAGACGTCTTTATGCAGCCCGTGTTCATCGACGGTGTCACGCAGTTGGGCTAGTTCTGGCAAAACGATATCGGCGACGCCAGTGTCGACCAGAAGCTCAAGACCTTTGCGGGCGTGTGACGAAATAATAAGCCGGTGAAGTTCGGATTGGACTCGTTCAACAGAGACGATCTCGAGACGTTGTGCCATATCGGTCATGGCTTCGCGCACGTCGTCGGCAACCTCGAAACCAAGTTGGGCAGTGAAGCGCGCGGCACGCATAATGCGCAGCGGATCGTCGTCGAAACTTTGCCGGGCAGTAACCGGGGTGCGTATAACCCCGGCGATCAGATCGTCGAGGCCGCCGGTTGTGTCTGCAAGTTCCATAGATGGAAGGCGGATTGCCATCGCGTTGACAGTGAAGTCGCGGCGGGTGACGTCACCTTCAAGGGTATCGCCGTAGTGGACTCCCGGCTTACGAGAGTCGGCGTCATACTCCTCCGTACGGTATGTTGTGACTTCAACCACATAACCGTCTTTTGAGGCTCCGATCGTGCCAAAATCACGACCAATATCCCAATGCGCACTACCCCACGATGCTAGCAACCGTTCGGTTTCATCAGGGCGCGCCGACGTCGTGAAATCATAATCATGAATCGGTAAACCAAGAAGCGCATCGCGAACAGGTCCACCTACCATTGCCAATTCGTAGCCATTACGTGCGAAAATAGAACCTAGTTCCAGAATTGCCGCAGGCAACTCACTGAGGCGCCGATGCGCTTGAGTAAGTAGCCGGGCACGCTGATTAACATCAGTGTCCGTCGTCGTCGTATGAGAATTGAATACAGAATCGCTTGAAGTCACCCTCCTAGAGTGCCACGAAAGGCGCTGTTAAGCACATTCTCAGCGACTGTGAAGTAGAAGTTATGTCGCGAAAATATCCGGCTCCGCCACCAAACGGACCGCGTCGAAGCCATTCGGCGCGGCGTTCACCTCTACCCATTGTGAACGAAACCTCAGCTGGTGGAGTCATTATTTCAGTAAAAGAAGGTCGCGCCTACGTCGCCGTTATCGCACGTAGGAACCGCGGCGGACGCCTCGAATGGTGCCTACCCAAAGGCCACCTTGAAGGCCTCGAAACCGCACAACAAGCAGCCGTGCGAGAAATCTCCGAAGAAACCGGCATCACCGGGCGCGTCCTGCGCCACCTAGCCTCCATCGACTACTGGTTCTCCGGCCACGACCGGCGAGTCCATAAGGTCGTTCACCACTTCCTCCTCGAAGCTCTCCACGGCACTCTCACCGTCGAGAACGATCCGGACCACGAAGCTGAAATGGTTGAATGGGTACGTATCGATCAGGTGGCAGCCCGCCTCGCATACCCAAACGAACGACGCATCATCAGCGTCGCACGCACACTCCTGGAGGCGTAGATGAAACGACAGATTGTCAATAGCATCCTTGCAACGCTCACCGCAGTGGCTATTCCACTGGGCGGGGTTTTCCTCCCCACCCACTCACCCATATCCCAAACCACGTTCGCATACGCCAGCCCGCAAGAACCACAACTGACCATCACCTCAGTCGGCGAACCAACACTTGCTCCCGGGGCGGACCTTACGCTCAGCGTCGAGCTGATAAACCCCACCGGCGAACCAATGACTATTACCGGATTCAATGTCCGATCCCAATCCTGGCCTGCAACGACGACCGTTGCTGTCTCCACCTGGCTTTCCGGAAGAACCTACGGCTACTCCTTATTCTCAGCCGACGCCGAACTTGCCATACCCGCTGGCCAAAGCATCACCCACACGCTCACTATTCCACGTTCAACTATCGAATGGGCAAATACTGCTAGTGCCTGGGGGCCGCGCGGAATCGAAGTCAACGCCTTCACTGGCGACGGTGATGAACTATCTGATCGCTCGTTCGTCATCGTTACTCCCGATGTTGAGTTGACGCGCACGACTTTTACCGCAGTCGTACCGGTTGTTCAGCCCCTGCCATCGCATGCCGTAACAATCCCAGAACTCATCGGAAACGTTTTAGCCGAAACTGAAAACGAAACCCTCGAATCCGGGACTGGAAGCACTAACTCTGGCGCTGGAAACACCGAATCTGGCGCCGAATCCCAAAAAGCTCAGACACAAGCAGGATTAGACTTTTCTGCACAATGGGACTTCCCGGGCGTCACCATCATGTCCGACCCAATGAGTGACCAACAGCTAGATTTCAAGGTTGCCGAACACCAACCACTACCATCATTCGATGCCGACCTTGCAGCCCTAGCGCACTCACAAAATCCCGAACGTGTCAACAAATTCCTGCGCACTGGAATTCCACACACGTTCATTCCAGCTGGACCAACAGATCTCACAACGCTGAGAACTGTCCGAGCTTCCGGGATATCCACCGCAATCCTCAGTGATTCTGAGCTCGTTCCCGCCTCTGCGCAGCTTTATAACGACGACGCACACACAACGCTTGATGTCGACGGCGAACCGATGCCTATCGTCGTCGCCAACGCCACACTATCGCATGCGATCAACGGTCATCTGCTGGTCAATGGCGAGAATATTGATCTTGACCCACTTGATAGCCGCCAAGCTGCCTTAGCTATCTCCGCAGTGTTGTACCGTCAGCAACCGAATAACCAGCGTGCTGTAGCCGTACTATTACCTCGAACGAAAATAGATTCGCCGCAAATACCTCATGCAGCACGCAACGTTGCAGCCTTGGCGCAAGCTCCCTGGAATAAAGCAGCCTCGCTTACCACACTTCTATCCACACCAACCGTGGATTTTGATTATGAAAATCTACCGGAAACTCTTATATCAAATGGCGAGATCAACGATCAAGGCCTTCGGAATTACGACCAAGCTTTATCGGTAGCTCACCAAGTTGCCGGTATTTTCAACGTTGGTTCCCGGCTCGAACTCGCAATCGATAAGTACGCCGGTACTGTTCTTAGTAGCGCTTGGCGTCAAGATCCACAAAACCGTGACACTTTTATCGACGCATTCAAGATTATCGATAGGCAGGCAATCAGGGTCGAAAAATCGTCGACGATCAATTTGATTTCTACCAGTTCTTCACTACCCGTGAGAGTAAAGAACTCCTATAATTATCCAATCACCGTGACAGTATCTCTCGACGTTCCAGATTCACGTTTACACCCAACCGATTCTGATCGCCTAACCATTCCAGCTAATAGTTCCGCCCAAGCGATGATTCCAGTAGAGGCATGGGGGTCAGGAAATCTGAACATCACTGTCAATATCACCACAGCAAGTGGATTGACTATCGGTGAATCCTCCCAAGTTCACGTTCGTGTGCGCGCCGATTGGGAAAATACTGGGACTGCGGTGATCGCTTTACTAGTCGGAGCACTGTTTATCACCGGCGTCTATAAGTCAATTAAGAAGGGGCGACGCTCCCAACCTCTAGATCCTCGCGCGGCTTCTCTCGCGACCGCACAACGACTCCACACCCACAACACGCGGGATCTACCGAACTCAGAGTAGACTAAAGCTGTAGTGTGTCCAGCTACTGAAAGATGAACATATAAGGAGACGACTGTGGGTAAAACCTATGCCTTTGCAGGAAAACGCATAGCTGACCGTTTTGAACTCATGTTTCCCGTCTCCACACGGGCAAATCGGTATCGTTCATCGGTATGGGCCGCTCGCGATACTGCGCGGTCAGTAGAGATCCGCGCTATCGTAATCGACCCTGATTTTCCGGACGTTGATGCTGTATTGGACGCCGCGCGGCGTACGTCATATCTTCAAAATAGCGACGACGTTGCTGCTTCCATGGTGATGACTGTCGCCGTCGTCGGGCAAGGTGGTGACTATGCCGTTTTCACCGAGGTTCCACCCGGCAGGCCATTGTCTGATTTCCTGGCTGATCGACCACTCGAACCCGAACTCGTTCGATCGATTATTGGCGAAATAACCTCTGCGATCAATTCAGTGCGACACCAAGGGATCCGGCATCTTGCTCTGGATGCAGACGATATTTATATCACCGACGCCGGCAATGTTGTTATCGACGGATACGGCATCAATGCCGTGATGAATAGTGTTCCACGTGATCTTGAAACACCTGAACTCGATCGCCGTGAAGCCGAAGGACTCGTGTCCCTCATGGCGAGCCTGCTTCTTGGACGCCATGTTTCACGTGAAACTTTCGACAGTCTCGATACTGACCTCATCCAAGATGCAGTTTCTATCCCGGACTTACCGACCGAAATTAAGAGTATTCTAGAGACCTATCTCGAAGGCAAGGCACCTGCGTCGAGCAACAACTTACTACTCGAACTCGTACCGTGGGAAGACATCGATGTCACTGCACTCTCACACTTTGCACCAACCGTTCCAGAAATAGCTGTGGACACGGCTGAGCCAGCCGACATCGCTATTGATTTCTCGGCAACCGCTTTCCCGAAGATTTTCGACGACGATAACGGAACGGCCGAAGAAGGCAATGACCAAGAAAACGAACTTGGTGAGGGTAATTCTACATCCGATGAAACTCCTGTTGCTGATTCAGATATGGAAACCGCCGGCACCGACGAGGTTTTCACTGTCGCCGATACTAAAGAATCCGACGTCGATGCGGAGCTACTCGATGACCCTGTACAAACCCCGGAACAAGCAGCAGAAAAGATCAATACACTTCTGGGGATTTCAGCAGATGCAGATGCTCCGGAAATCGATTCTTGGCCAAAGATCGGCGAGATAGAGCCGTCGGCACCACAGACAGATGAAGCCTCCGAGTCAGCTGAAAATCGTGAAGATAGCGAAACTCTGGTGGTTAACGAGACTTCAGAAGGTCAAGATGAGCCAGGGGTTGTTGCAGCTCGGGCGGTTGCCGTCATTGAAGACGACCCACAGATAACGCCACCTGTACCGAGTACGACGACGAAACTACACGGTAGCCTTAATGCAAAAATCTCTCAAGCATCTAGTGCACTACAGTCAGCTGGTGAAAATATCCAGAAAAAACGGAAGATGACGATCAATTCATCAACATTTGTTATCCTCATCCTGGTTGCTATCGTAGTTATTGCCGCTGTTTTTGGAATCTCGAATTTACTTAAGCCATTGCGGGACGTTTCGATAGTTTTACCAGACTCCCAGGACGCTACCTCAGAACAACAAGACAGTGAAGCAAAACAAGCCTCTGGTGAGGCAGCTGTAAAACCAGCGCTCGCATCGGTAGAGCTGGTTGACCCCGATAGTGCCCAATTCTTCCCCGACGACGACGAACCGAACTATCCAGAAAATGTCGGACGGATAGCTGACGGTAACCCCGAAACAGTCTGGCAATCGTGGTATTTCAATGAGCCAGGGATGGGTGCAATCTCCGGAATCGGACTGCACGCCATCTTCGAAAAAGAAGCACACGTATCAGCGTTAGTTATGAATATTGCTGGAAAGGGTGGCAACGTTCAAATTAAGACTGGAGCTGACCCGAACGCTGGCGAACTCTTATATGAAGGGCCAGTCGATGGACTGACCACAGTGACCTTCGATCAGAAGCCAGTAACCGCAGACTTACTCATCTGGTTCACTGAATTACCAGTCGATAACGCGGGACTCAACCGCATTTCCTTGGCTGACATTTCGGTGGAATAATCCACAACAACAATACGTATATAGTTATACCTGTTATATCCACAAGCAAAGAGGTTTTTCATGAGTAAAATTCACGACGTCGTCATCGTCGGTTCTGGTCCAGCTGGCTGGACTGCAGCAACCTACACCGGACGTGCCGGACTTAAGCCAATTGTGCTTGCCGGGACACTTGCCGCTGGTGGCGCCCTCATGACAACCACAGAAGTTGAAAACTTCCCCGGTTGGCCAGAGCCCATCATGGGTCCTGAGTTGATGATGCGTATGCAAGAACAAGCAGAGCGTTTTGGCGCTGAAGTTCGCTATGAAGATGCAATCTCTTTCGACTTATCTTCCGACATCAAAACCGTCACCACTGACGACGCTACCTATCACACAAAAACCGTCATTCTCGCACTGGGATCTGAATATCGCAAACTTGGGCTAGAAGGGGAAACAACTTATTCTGGTAAGGGCGTTTCCTACTGCGCGACGTGTGACGGTTTCTTCTTCAAAGGGAAGGAAATCGCCGTCATTGGCGGTGGCGATTCGGCAGTAACTGAAGCAATCTTCCTTTCTCGTTTTGGTACTACTGTTCACCTCATCCATCGTCGTGACGAATTGCGTGCTTCTAAAGTTATGGCCAAGCGCATCGCCGATATTGAAAACATCAAGGTGCACTGGAACTCCAAAGTTGCTGAAATCAACGGAGCAGGTGGACTCGAGTCACTTACCCTCGAAGATACGATAACTGGAGAACAATCAGAATTGCCCATTTCAGGAATGTTTGTTGCAATCGGTCACGATCCTCGAACAGCTGTTCTTAACGGTCAAGTTGACCTAGATTCGCACGGCTATATCAAGGTTGATTCGCCTTCTGCAAAAACCTCCATTCCAGGAGTTTTTGCCTGTGGCGACGTCGTCGACTCTACTTACCAGCAGGCTGTGACAGCTGCCGGTAGCGGATGCGTAGCAGCGCTCGATGCCGAGACTTACTTGATTAACTTGGAGGCTGAATAAGTAACGAAGCCATGAATGTAGCAGATTCTGAGATAACGCTACGATTCTATTTCGCATCATGGTCACTCCCAAGCAAACAGATGCGACATATATTTGATGAAGTAGCATTAGATCTGGACCGCCACGTAAAAAACGTACCTGAGTTATCGGGAACACCACTTCGTGTGCTGGTTGTTGATGTCGATCAAGAACCAGCACCTGTGGAAACTCACGGTATAACAAAAGTTCCTACTATCCAGTTATCAACAAACAGCCAGGATCTCATAACTCTCATCGGAGCGAGACCGAAACTGGCATTACGTAGTGATCTCATCACCGCGTTAGAGATACACAGCAATAAAGCTCGTGTAACAAAGGAGTAAAAATGGCAGAACAAACGGATGGCAGCACACATATCCTTAATTCCGCCGCTGCCGCCGCTGCCAGCGGTGATAGCTCGGAACCTTTCCATCCAATTGACCCTCACGGCGAAGAAGAAATGTGGGGACATGTATATTCCAATCGTGCTCTGAACACGAAACAATCTGAGACACGGTCGCTTTTCGCAGTAGCAAATCGTCCAGAGGTCGTCTCGCTCGCGGGTGGTATGCCCAATATTTCTGGATTGCCGTTGGATTTTCTCGCCGAGATGTCAGCAAAACTGATGAAAGAACGAGGAACTCAACTACTCCAGTATGGTGGGGGCCAAGGCGAACTTGAGTTACGCGAACAAATTGTTCACCTCCTCGAACAAGAAGGCGTCCATGCATCACCAGACCAGATAACTGTGACAACTGGTTCGCAAGCCGCATTAGATATCGTCACCCAGGTACTTGTCAATCCTGGTGATATCATCGTCGCCGAAGCACCATCGTATGTTGGCGCGCTCGGCGTCTTTGCTGCACACGAAGCAAACGTCGTCCATGTCCCGATGGACAGCGATGGACTCATTCCAGGAGAACTCGAACGCACTTTAACTGAACTCGAAGAGGCGGGAAAGCCAGTCAAGTTCATTTACACAGTACCGAACTTCCATAATCCTGGTGGTGTTTGCTTGGCTATCGAACGTCGGCCACAGATCGTCGAAATAGCTCGACGCCACAAGGTCATCATCCTTGAAGACAATCCCTATGGAATGCTCGGATTCGACGACCAGACAAACCGGGCGCTTTATAATTGGAATCCCGACGGCGTTATCTACCTAGGATCTTTCTCGAAGATTTTCGCCCCCGGATATCGGGTCGGTTGGGCACTTGCCAGCGAAGAACTCACTGCCCGACTTATTCTTGCTAATGAAAATGCGGTACTTTCTCCTACGAAGGTTGGTCAACTATCGATCGCTGAGTATTTGCGTACCTACGACTGGCTTGGTCAAATTAAGGATTACCGGGCCATGTATTGTGACCGCCGAAATGCGATGAACGAAGCTTTAGAAACCTACCTTCCGCAGTGTGAGTGGACAGTTCCTGGCGGTGGCTTCTACATCTGGGTAAAGCTTCCTGATGGTATTAATGCTCGAGAAATGCTTCCACGTGCTGTAGATAATGGCGTTGCATACGTATCGGGTACAGCATTTTACGCCGATGGCCAGGGTTCAGATCATATCCGGCTGTCTTTCTGTTATCCGACACCAGAGCAAATCACTGAAGGTGTCAAGCGTCTGGCTAAAACTATCCAGGAAGAGCTTGCTCGTTCATCTTGAGTTGAAGTCACGAGAAAGATCAATCGATGAGGTTAGATTTAATCTAGGAATAGGATCGTTCAAGACAACTCTTTTACTGATCGTATCGGGTAGTCTCACAAGGAATCCGTTTAGCGTTGGGTCCTTGGAGTCATTAGCTTCATCCGCTTGGTAGCTCAAACCACGCAGTAGTTCAAGCCGCTCAGTAGCTAAGCCGCCTAGGTATCGCCCATCTACGCTCATTATTGATCCTAAATAGTTCCACCTAGTGAACGAGCTTCACATATAATTACGGCCGAGATAATTTGTGAGGGAAGATCCTAGCGATCTTCCCTCACAAATTATCTACTGAACTCGGCTTAATAACATAGCTTCGAAGAAAAGTTTGTTTTCCTCAATCTACACTTACACTTGAATCATTGACCCGATGTTTCACGTGAAACATCGACGGAGCTCTCATTAATCATCTCTAAGATACGATTAAGATCATCAATAGAACCGAAATCAATCGAGATGCGCCCTTTCTTTTGCCCCATGACAACTTTGACTCGGGTGTCAAAACGATCCATTAATCGTACGGCTAAGCCGGTCAACTCCGGCTGATAGCGGGACGTTCGGGAACGGGCTGTTTTCTTCGGCGTATCTCCACCGTCATCCATTGCTACGAGCTCTTCTACAGCTCGGACAGACAAGTTTTCTGCAACAATTCGTTGCGCAAGACGTTCCATCGCTGAAGGATCCGAAAGTCCGAGAAGTGCACGTGCGTGACCGGCTGAAATGACGTTCGCAGCAACACGGCGTTGGACAAGTGGTGGTAATTTCAAAAGACGTAGAGTATTAGATATCTGTGGTCGTGAACGCGCAATCCGACGAGATAGTTCTTCTTGAGTACATTGGAAATCTTCCATTAACTGCTGATAAGCAGCAGCCTCTTCCAAAGCGTTCAATTGTGCACGATGTAAGTTCTCCAAAAGAGCATCGCGGAGCATATCCCCAGTGTCTGTATGGCGCACAATAGCTGGTATAGTCGTATTTCCAGCCAAACGAGACGCACGCCAGCGTCGCTCACCCATGATCAATTCATAGCGCACTTCTGGAGATTCTTCGAGCGGCCTCGCTAAAGGACGTACAACAATCGGTTGTAGAACTCCGACTTCCCGAATAGAAGCCGAAAGTTCAGCAAGATCATCCTCATCAAAAACCTGCCGTGGCTGTTGCATATTCGGAATAATTTCATCAAGTGATAACTCACCAAAAGTTGCTCCGGGAATCTGCTGTAATTGCTGGTCGCCGGTATCTATTTGCTCAGTGGAATATCCTTCGGTACCTAATGTTTCACGTGAAACGGAATCCCGTGTTTCACGTGAAACATTATTATCGAGATCAGAGACTTCACTTCCGTGAATGACTGCGTTATCGACTTCCTGCGCATCGTCACCAGGTTGAATTTCAGTCGGGTTCGTTTTGGCTGACAACTTTTTAGCTTTTAAGGCGCGTTTCGTGGCGGATCTATCATCCTTGCTATCAGTCTTTATTGTTCCTTTATCAGGTCGCTCAGCAGGTTCTACGATCTCGGGAGTTGAAGCTATACTCGTTTCAGCTACACTCTTTCCCTTAGATTTATCAACTGTTGCACTAGACTCAGAAATCTGCAGTTGGCTCAGCGATTCTTGTCCTGACGATACTCCCGAAGGTTCTTTCTTTTCGCTATTACTGAAGAAAATATCAATCGGACGCTTGCGAGTTTCTTCCTGCTCAGCTGGAAACAGAGCTCCAATACCACGTCCTAGACCACGACGCTTTTCAGCCATATTCTTACTTCTCCTCTTTAACGATCTGCTCTGTCATCTCAAATGCGGCTGCTCGATACGCCAAAGCACCTGACGAGCGAGGATCGTAGGTAACGACAGTCTGCTGAAAGCTCGGTGCTTCAGAAATACGAATATTTCGGGGAATCTCCACCGATAATGTTTCGCGTGGAAAAAATTCTCGAACTTCAGCAGCAACATCTTGGGACAGATTGGTACGTCGATCAAACATCGTTAATAAGATCGTCGAAATGTGGAGCGCCGGATTCAACGATTCTTTTACCATTGTAATGGTCTTCATCAATTGTGTGAGACCTTCTAAAGCATAATACTCAGTTTGGATAGGAATCATCACTTCATCAGCACCAACAAGCGCGTTGAGTGTGAGAAGGCCTAAGCTAGGTGGACAATCGATAATAATGTAATCAACCTGGTTGCTACCATGACGAGAATCCTCAAGGAGTGCCTGTACCGCATCCCGAAGTCGGTATTCTCGGCGTTCTTGCATTACAAGCGAAATTTCAACACTCGATAAATCAATCGTTGAAGGAGCAACGAGTAGCCCAGGGACGTCCGGGCACGGCTGGAGCACATCAACTAGTTGCATCTCATTTTCAAGGACGTTGTATAGCGATGGCGTTCCAGAGATATGGTGAACGCCGAGTGCAGTTGTCGCATTGCCTTGGGGATCTGCGTCAATAAGAATGACTTTCAAGCCCCCCTGAGCTAAAGCAGCAGCGACATTAACTGCAGAGGTCGTTTTTCCAACGCCTCCTTTTTGGTTCGCAACAGTAATGATCCGTGTTCGGTCGGGTTTACGGAAATGCGCCTTTTCAAGTTTGCGCATCAACTCTCTATCCCGCAATAAATCAGCCCCTACAGGGGAATTGATGTCGTTGAACAACGATGTCGCATCAGGAAAAGTATCAGAATCTTCAGAATATCTTGCAGCACGTTTTCGCGGATCGACCATCCAAAAAGCTCCTATCATTTAATTAATCTAAGTCTACTAGGAAACGACGGTTTCGTAACCTCTCAAACCACAGCAGGATGTTATCCACAGACTTTCCCACAATTGGGGATTTCTGCATGAGATCTGTGGAAAACTAATGACGGACCTCATCATTCGTTATTTCTTCTGTACCTTTTTCACCAAACAAAAAGATATTCTATTGTTTCACGTGAAACGTTCTTCCAATGAGAAGGTCAACATTATCAAATATTTATTACGAATACGCTATTCGTAAAATATTAAAGATCAGCACCCGAAAAGGCGATGATCACCAATATGTTGAAAATGAGAAGGAATCTTTATAAGTTTCACGTGAAACATATAAAGATCTATCAAATTACGAGAGTAGTCTAGAGCTTCTCTACAACAACAACACGAGTTCCTTCATCAGCGCCCCAGACATCAATGTCATGTACTTCAGCCCAAGCCGCTTTGAATTTCCGCAACTCTTTATGCGCATCGTCGATTTCTTGCTCAGCTCTACCACCTTTAAGAGCTACTAATTGTCCTTTACTTTTAACTAACGGCATGGTCCACGGAAGTAACTTCTTGAGTGCAGCTACGGCACGAGCAGTGACAATATCAGCTACCAATTGACCATGAAGTTCCTCAGCTCGATTATGGTGAACAAAAACATTAGGGAGATCGAGATCCTGCACCACATAGGACAGCCAATCCGTTCTACGGCCGAGAGAATCAATAAGATGGATAGTGACATCTGGGCGCGTGATAGCTGTAACAATACCTGGAAAACCAGCACCCGATCCCACATCGATGAGGGAGGAATTTTCTGGAACAAAATCGAGAATGGCGGTGGAGTTAAGGATATGTCGAGACCACAACTTGTCCATTTCTCGAGGACCGATCAAACCACGAAGTTCTCCTTCAGATTCTAAAAGCTGGGCAAATCGAACAAGACGATCCCAGATATCCACACCGAAATGTCGATCACCACCGTGTGGCACATGTTCAACATGCATTAAAAACTCCAAAGATAAATAATGATGCTTAGAAGCTATCAAAAATATGAATCACGCAATGATGGCTATAGAAATAGACAATGATTGACCTATACAACCGATGAGTATACCGGAGTATACGGCAGGGTCGAAAGCTACACATCGTCGAACAACGAAAAAGCAGATACTCACACGCTCAGTAAAGTAACATATCAACTCCACAAACCCGGTAAATGACGATTTCCTCAGTGAGACGTGAACTTATAAACGTGGACCCACCGCCTGCTTCACTTTGACAGATATAGTTTTGGCCCGCATCATGCGGGCCAAAACTATTGAGGTCACTCGACGGCATCGATTGAATCTTCTGATTGAGTACTTTCCGCTAAAACATCGTTTTCGTCATCAACTTCCTCGTCGGGCAAGGAAATAACCACATGACGAGCAGCACCGATACCGGATGAATCCGAGAACAAGCCAGCTTCTGCAACGACGTCATGGACAACCTTGCGCTCGAATGGGTTCATTGGCTTCAATGCTACAGGCTCACCTGACTCCTCGACTCGATCGATTGCTTCGTGAGCAATCTCAGCGATTTCTTGACGGTGCTGCTGACGGTAGCCAAGGATATCGAGCATTAAACGCGAACGCTCACCGGTCTGTTGTTGAACAGCTAACCGGGTCAACTCCTGGATAGCATCGAGAGTATCTCCTTGCTTACCGATCAGGCGCTTCAATCGACGATCTCCACCGTCGTCAGCAACAATTCCTACAGCGGCACGGTCAGCTTCAACCGTAATTTCGATATCGCCGTCAATATCAGTAATATCGAGAAGTTCTTCTAGATAATCTGCAGCAATATCGCCTTCTTCGTCGAGCAACGCCCGCATATCAACATTTTCTTCAGTCATGATGATTCCTTCGAGTTAATTTCATCTGTGATAGACGATTAAAAATTACGATTCTTCTTGTTTTGCTTGGCCTTCTGCTGGCGAGCTTTCTTCTTTTCATTCGCACGTTGGCGTTGCGCCATACGACGCTCGTATCGCTTCTGTGCACGCTCAGCATCAGTCAGCCCGTCTAGTCCACGAACCTCACCAGACTGGCTCTCAGAGAAGGATTCCTGGGTCTGTAGCTCAGCTGGAATCTTCTTACCGCCGGCTTTCTTCGAACGTTCCTTACCCAATGGCTGAATACGTGGCTGAACTGGCTCTGCAGGCTCTTCTTCTGGTGGTAATCCAGCCGCAATGCGCTTAGCACGGAGCTTTTCTTGACGCTTCTTGTATGCCGGTGAGCCAGGAGTTGGGTTGTAGGTGATCAACCAGTACTGCTGGCCGATGTTCCAAATGTTGGAAGTCAGCCAGTAAACAAGCACACCAACCTGGAAAGCAAAACCACTGAAGACGTAGATCAACGGCATGCCGTAAAGCATCATCTTCTGCATTTTGTATGCAGGGTTATCAGGGTCCTGAGCCGATTCTGGCAGGTTCTTCGTCATGATCATCTTCTGCGAGAAGAACAGAGTTGCCATCATCAGGACGATCAAGACCACTGTCACGACTTGGACATTCAATGTCAGATTGAATGAGCCCGCAGTTCCGAGCGACGACGATAGTGGCGCGCCGAAAAGCGTAGAGTTAGCGATCTCCGTCGCCACACGTTGATCAACTGCACCGATGCTTTCAGCGCCTTTGGAGACCAAGTTGACGTTATTCAACAACCCGAATAGCGAAAAGAAGATTGGCATCTGAATAAGCAATGGCATACAGGACGCGAATGGTGACGTACCATGCTCCCGGTAGAGTGCCATCATTTCTTCTTGTTGACGCTGCTTAGAAACTGCGTCCGTACGACCCTTGTACTTCTTTTGCAGTTTCTGAATTTCTGGCTGCAATTCTTGACCCATGCGCATAGCGCGAATCTGCTTGTTGAACAGTGGAATGATAAGGATTCGAATAATAATCGTCAGACCGACGATGGACAAAACCCATGCAGCACCAGACCCGGTACTCATTCCAAGAGTGGTGAGTACGGTGTGAATGCCGAACATGATCCACGAGATGACCCACTTAATGGGGAGGAGGATAGTATCCACAGTTCTTCTTTCAGTTGGGGGCAGTTGCCGGTGTGTTAATCATCGCCATGGCCGCTGTGGCCTGATGATTCTTCTTTAGCGCGGTGCGCCATAAGTTCGATGTATCCGAGGGGTTTTGCTGGCCAAGCTCCAGGTTCAGGTACCCAGTCCACGCCGCCATGACTCCACGGATTGCATCGCAGTAATCGCCATACAGTCAAAAGTGTACCTTTTATTGCGCCGTGAACCCGAATGGAATCGATAGCGTATTGCGAGCATGTTGGTTGGTATTTGCAACGCCGGGGTAATCCGGCGGAAATATTTCGCTGATACCAGCGAATGGCCCAGGTGAGGAAACGTCCAATCATGATTTATCCGAGGTCCAGGCTTGGGCTCGATGTAAGGCCCGGGTAAGAGCGTTGTGGAGTTCTGACGACGTCGCCGTTGCCGCGTCAGGGTTTGCTCGCACGACGATTATTCCGGGTTTGACTTCTTCAAGGAAGTTACGAACGACGTGGCGGAGTTTGCGTGAGACTGTGTGCCGGATGACTGAATTTCCGACCTTTTTTCCCACGACGAAGCCGACCTTTGTAGAAAGGTCGGCTTCGTTATGGTCGCTATCTTCTAAAAAATAGACAACGACAAGACTGTTTCCGCTCCGCCTCCCATGACGAACTGTTCGAGCAAAATCGCCCGATGTTCGTAATCGGTTAGCGGCTGGCAACATTTACGCTGCTAGGCGTGCGCGGCCCTTACGACGGCGGGAGGCAAGAACTGCGCGACCCGCACGGGTGGCCATACGCTTACGGAAGCCGTGAACCTTGGCGCGACGGCGGTTATTCGGCTGGAACGTACGCTTGGTAGACATGGGTGATCTCCCACTTATCGAATCTCGGACGGACTCAAATTCCTTTGACTCCGTGTGTGTACTGCACACACATGACTTCATGACTTTACGCGACTTTTTGGCTCATCGTCAATAAAAGACACTACCTGCGTAACTATTGTCACACGAAGAGATTATTGTGGGAAATCTTTCCCAACTCCTTTCCACAGGTGTGGATAATTACGTGGATACATTTTTTGTCTGACATCTCGCCGTTCAAAACATGTAATTACACGCGTGTAATATCCACAGCTGTGTATAAATCTGTGGATAACTTGAGATTTTCTTCGTCTTCTCCAATATCATGTACTGAGTACCAGAAGTTCTGACAACAAAGAACACATCATGAGGGGGAGAC